>JASJAL010000362.1 GCA_030067055.1 Kiloniellales bacterium
GGCGCGTATTCAGGGCGCCGAGATCTACCTGCGCAACCGGGTCGTGGAGCTGCAGCACCGGCGAGACGGCAGCTGGGACGTGGTCACCGAGAACGGCACGATCCACGCCGAGCACATCGTCAACGCCGGTGGCCTCTGGGCCCGCGAAGTCAATGCCCTCGCCGGGATCTACCTGCCGCTTCATCCCATGGAGCACCAGTACCTGGTGACAGACGACATCCCCGAGATCTACGAGCGCGACAGCGAGCATCCCCACGTGCTGGATCCGGAGGGCGAGTCCTACCTGCGCCAGGAAGGCCGCGGCCTGGTGATCGGGTTCTACGAGCAGGGCTGCGAGCCCTGGGCGGTCGAGGGCACGCCCTGGGACTTCGGGCAGGATCTGCTGCCGAACAAGCTGGATCGTATCGGCGATATCCTGGAGGTCGCCTACCATCGCTATCCGGTGCTGGAGAATGCCGGGCTGAAGCGGATCATCAACGGCCCTTTCACCTTCGCCCCGGACGGCAATCCTCTGGTCGGCCCGGTGCCCGGACTGCGGAACTTCTGGTCGGCCTGCGCGGTCATGGCCGGCTTCAGCCAGGGCGGCGGGGTCGGCCTGACCCTGGCCGAATGGATGGTCGAGGGCGAACCCTCGCGCGATGTCTTCGCCATGGACGTCGCCCGCTACGGCAACTACTGCACCGAGGCCTACACCCGGGCCAAGGTGACCGAGAACTACCAGCGCCGCTTCGCCGTCTCCTATCCCAACGAGGAGCTGCCCGCGGGCCGGCCCCTCGAGACCACGCCCGCCTACGAGGTCTGGAAGCGCCAGCGCGCGGTCTTCGGCCAGGCCTACGGCATGGAGGCGGTCAACTACTTCGCGCCCGAGGGCGAGCCGACCTTCGAGACGCCCTCCTTCCGCCGCTCCAATGCCTTCGAGCCGGTGGGCGAGGAGTGCCGCGCCGTGCGCGAAGCCGTCGGCATCAACGAAATCCACAACTTCGGCAAGTACGAGGTCACCGGTCCCGGCGCCGCCGACTGGCTGGACCGGATCATGGCCGGCCGGATCCCGGCGGTGGGACGGATCGCTCTATCGCCGATGCTCAGCCCCAAGGGCAAGCTGATCGGCGACTTCACCATCTCGCATCTGGCCGAGGGTCGCTTCCAGCTGACCGCGTCCTACGGCGCCCAGGCCTATCACCTGCGCTGGTTCTGGCGGCATCTCCCGCATCGGGCGACCGAGGTGCCCGAGGTCGAGGTCCGCAATGTCAGCCAGGCGTTGATCGGCTTCCAGATCGCCGGCCCGCGCTCGCGCGAATTGCTGGCGCGGCTGACTTTGGCCGACGTCTCGAAGGAGGCCTTTCCCTTCCTAGCCGTGCGCGAGATCGACGTCGGGCCCTGCGCCGCGATCGTCCAGCGGGTCACCTTCACCGGCGACCTTGGCTACGAAATCTACGTGCCGGCGGCCAAGCAGCTGGCGCTCTACTATGCCCTGGAGGCAGCCGGCACCGACCTCGGGCTCAGGCCCTTCGGGATGCGGGCGATGATGAGCCTGCGGCTGGAGAAGGCCTTCGGGTCCTGGCTGCGCGAGTACAAGCCGGACTACACGCCCGCGGAGACTGGCCTCGACCGCTTCGTCGCCTACAACAAGCCAGCCGACTTCATCGGCAAGGCTGCGGTCCTGGCCGAAAAGGCGGCCGGCCCGAAGCGGCGGCTCTGCACCTTCGTGGTCGACGCCGCCGACGCTGACGTCTGGTCGGACGAACCGATCTGGAAGGACGGCGCCGTGGTCGGCTTCGTGACCTCCGGCGGTTACGCCCACTACGCCCAGAAATCCGTTGCCCTGGGATTTCTGCCGGTCGAGCTGATCGCCCCGGGCTGCGAGGTCGAGATCGAAATCCTGGGCGAGATGCGCAAGGCGACCCTGATCGACGAGCCGCTCTTCGATCCCAAGGGCGAACGGATGCGCGGCTGAGTCCGACGGCATGCTTGCGTCACAGGCGGCGATGCGGCGCTGGAACATGCTCTGACTCCCGGGAAGATATCTGGATATTCGGCCCGGATTGATTGAATCCGAGCGGAATTTGGTTTTCTGAACGGGACCACCAGCGCGGATCTGCGGGTCCGCGATGGTCTGGAAATCCGCACTCACGCCCACTCCATCGAGCCAAGATGCCGGAGAACAGCATTCCGGATTTGCCTCGAATTTTAGACAATGTATGTAATTAATAAAGTTATTGTTGACATTTACATCGCTTCTTCTCATTCTTATAAAAGTAAATATCGGTATTCATCGAATATTTGCTCTATTCGCCTGGCATTCGATGGTAATTCGACTTACCAGGTTGGCTGAGCAAAGACTTCGCAATCTGCAGGGGCAAAGCGGCCATGGGCAAGGCGCTACGTCCGAGTAACCGGCAGCTCAGTCACGGCCTCTCATTGGTGGCCGGCGGTCAGAGGATGGGGCGGCTCGAAGAGTTAGATCCGGTCGGCCACGAGCCTGCCGTCACCCTGCCGGATCGGCAGGAGAGACAGCTCGAGCTGCTTCGCGGTCAGAACGAAGTTCTGGAGCTGGTCGCGAGCGGCGCCGGTTTGGACCACGTACTTCAACACCTCGTACGGGTTGCCGAGCGCTGTATCCAAGCCGGCCGCTGCACGATCACGCTGAGCGCTCCAAATTCCCTGGCTTCCAAGGCCCAGATCCACGGGCAGTCCTCACCATCGCAGTTGCCTTGCTGGAGTGAGCCGATTCTCGGGCCGCAAAACGATAGCCATGGGACCCTCCTCGTCCAATACCTCGATGACAACGATCTGGCGGCGGAAGATCTGCACGCCATCAGGGAGCTGGCCCGAATTGCCGGCATCGCCGTAGAGCAGCAGCGCCGCGAGCAGGCGCGCCGTGTCGCCAGCGAGCGATTCGCGGCCTTGTCGCGCAGCCTCCCCGGCGTGGTCTACCAGTTGCAGGTCTCGGCCGGCGGCAAGCTCCGCTACACCTTCTTGAGCGAAGGCCTGCGAGAGGTCTTCGGCCTCGCGCCGGAGGCCGCCTTGGCCGACGCCGATACCCTGCAGGAATGCTACGACCGCGAGGTTGGGGCCTCGGTAAGGCATCGCTTCGTCGAGGCTTCCAGGTCCCAGTCGATGTGGGAGCACGAGAGCTGGATCACCACCTTGGACGGGCGCCGCCGCTATATCCGCGACAGCGCGCGGCCCCATCGTCAGGCCGACGGCTCGGTCGTTTGGGAGGGCATCATCCTGGACGCCACGGGTACGAAGGAGGCCGAGGTCGAACTACGCCGGGCCAAGGACGAGGCCGAACAAGCCAGCCTTGCCAAGACGCGCTTGCTGGCCCAGCTCCGCAGCGCCAACCAACGCTTCGAATCGCTCGTCGCCAACGTGCCCGGGGTGGTCTACCAGCGCAAGGTGACCCCGGAAGGCGAGATCTTCTACACCTACATCAGCGATGGCGCGAAAGACCTCTTCGGCCTCACGCCGGAGGAGGTCCTCGCCGACTCGCAAGCGCTGTTCAACTGTCATGGTCCGGAGTATCGCGAGGGATTCCGCGAACGGCTCCTGGCCTCCTCGAAGACGCTGTCCCTCTGGGACGTCGAGGCGCAGATCATCACCGCCAAGGGCGAAACCAAATACACCCACGCGATCGCCCGACCCCATCGGGAGGCTGACGGTTCCGTCCTCTGGGACGGGATCATTCTGGACGCCACACGCATCAAGAAAGCCGAGATGGCCCTGCGCGAGGCAAAGGAGCAGGCCGAGTGCTCGAACCGCGCCAAGACCCAGTTCCTGGCGACGATCGGCCACGAGCTGCGCACGCCGCTCAACGCGATCATCGGGTTCTCGGAAATTATTGGCGATCAACGCCTGGGCCCTTTGGACAACCCGACCTACAGGGGCTACGCCAAGGACATCCTTTCGAGCGGCCATGACCTCTTACGTCACATCAACGATATCTTGGAATTCACGCGGCTCGAGAGTGGCGAGCTCAGGCTCTCCGAGGGCGACGTCGACCTCGGCAGCATCTTGCTGGAAGTCGCCGCTGCAGCTGACGATCGAGCCGCCTCGGGTGACGTGGCGATCGATCTCGCGCCTCTGAAGGAACGGATCCTCCTGCTTGGCGACCAAGAGCGGCTGAAGCGCTTGATTTGGCATCTGCTGTCGAACGCCATCAAGTTCACGAACGAAGGCGGCCAGATCCAGATCGCGGCAAAAGTCGATCGTGACGGCAACGCCCGGATCTCGATATCCGACACCGGGATCGGCATGGCGCCCTCGGACATTCCCAAGGCGCAGGAGGTCTTTGCCCAGCTCGACAGCAAGCTCAGCCGCCGTTTCGCCGGGCTGGGCCTGGGGATCCCGCTGGCCATGGCCATCGCCAAGATGCATGGCGCGGCACTCAGCTTTGCCAGCGAGGTCGGCGTCGGGACGGAGGCCACCCTGGTCTTTCCCAAGACCCGCGTGATCGCCGGGCCGGCAGAGAGCGGCGGCGCCGACCACCGATCGCCAAAGCCCGGAGACGACCCGATCGAGGCGTAGAACCGGCCCGCAAGGTCGCTAGTATTTCAAATCGCCAAATAGTTACTGAATAATTAAAATATAAGTCAAGTAATTAACAACCATTCTGTTGACATTCCGAGTGAATTTCTTCACTTTGATGCTATCGAGAGCTTTGTCTCAAGATCGCTCGGAGACAAACGGGTGTTTCTACAAGACCAAGGCCGGCAGGACGCCATGGGAAACGGCCAGAAATCACCACCGCCCGCAAATCTCCGCGATAGGTTTAATTGGTTAATCAAAATGGGTAATTCGAAGACGCCGTCACGATCGAAAACTAATAATTAAAATAAATAAACAATAATGGTCGGACCGTTTCGCCGCCCGGGACCCTGCCTGAGGTAGTCGCCATGACCGCATCGCCCGCTTATACGCTTTCCGCCGCCAAGCCGCAGCCAAGTGGCACTTGGCCGGACCGGTCGCTCGGCTCGACCCGGGCCCTGCAGGACTGCGTCGAAAGGCTTCTCGATCGCATGAACATCGCGGTCATCCATGGCGGTGACAAGACGGTCGACGGAGCGGTGATCAACCAGACCGGCAATCCGCGCTCTTGGAAAAGCTACAAGAGCGTTGCCGAGGACATAGCCGGAGCGCTCCGTCGCCTGGGCTGCCCCAAGGTCAGCGTGATCCCCGACGACATGCAGCTCGGCCAACGCCTCGCGGAAGAGAAGATTCACCTGGCTTGGTTGAACACCGGCGGCGTCCAAGGCTACAGCCCGCTGAGCCATGCGGCATCGATGCTCGAGATGATGGGCATTCCCTATGTCGGTCATGATCCCATGACCGCCGGCATCCTGGACCGCAAGGACGTGTTCAAGCGCTTTCTGACGGCGCTGGGCTTTCCCACGGCCCCCTTCATCACCTGGAACATGGCCGATGGCCCCTTCGACCCCGCGACCAACGATCGTTTCTGGCAGGTTCTCGGCGAGCATACGGGGCCCTTCATCGTCAAACCGGTCTCCGGCCGGGCCTCGCTCAACGTCCACTGGGTCGAGAACCGCAACGGACTTCCCGCAGCCGTGGCCGGGGTCTACGAGGCGACCAAAAGCCTGGTGATGATCGAGCCCTTTCTGCCGGGCCGGGAGTACTGCGTGGCGGTGAGCGGCTACGTCACCGCCCAGCGTCGGGAGTTGACGCGCCACCGGGACCCTTTCGTGGTGTGCACGATCGAGCGGGTGTTTCAGCCTGAAGAGCGAATCGTGACGTCCATGGATCTACGCCCGATCACCAACGATCGCCTGCGCGTGCTCGATGCGAAAAACGACGCCGCTGTCCTTCAGCAGCTCGAGGACCTGGGGCGCAGCGTCTACCGAGAGATGAATATCGAGAGCCTGATCCGCTTCGACGTGCGGGCGGACCAGTCGGGTCGGCTACAGATCCTTGAAGCCAACCCCAAGCCGGACCTCAAGGCGCCCAGCCGGGAGCAGACCAGTCTGGTCGCCGCCAGCCTTTCCGCCTACGGGATGAGCTATGACGACCTCATCCTGTCGCTGCTCGCCGACCGTCTGGATTTTCTGTTCAGTGAGCGGCCTGGCTGCGTCGGCCAGCTCAAGGCCCTCGTCGACTGAGTCAGAAGTCGGCGTCAGGAAGATGGCAGACTGCCAATGAGAGATGGCCTCGCCCTTCGGAGACGGTTCCTCGACGCCTTGACGATGCTTCTGGTCTCGGGCCTGTCGCTGACCCTGCTGATCTACGTCGGCTTCGGCGAGGCACAACGGACCTTCGAGCAGTTCTACCTGGAGAAAATCCAGGCCCAAGGCAGCGTGATCCGCGGCACCATGGAGACCTTCCTGCGCGCCGGCCTGCCGATGAAGCAGTACGCCGGCTTCAACACCACCGTGGAGCCGATCC
>JASJAL010000363.1 GCA_030067055.1 Kiloniellales bacterium
ACATCACCAACACCCTGGCCAAGGACAAGGAGATCGAGGACGGCTGGCGCGGCTTCGCGCGGCCAGTTTCCTCCCGGAACCTGGGCAACTACGTCGAGGATGAGGTCGTCGATGCCCTGGTCGCCGCGGTGCGCGAGGCCTTTCCCAGCCTGTCGCACCGCTACTATGCCCTCAAGGCGAAGTGGTTTGAGGTCGAACGCCTGCCCTACTGGGACCGCAACGCGCCCCTGCCGGACGAGGACCGGCGCCGGATCCCCTGGACCGAGGCCCGGGACACCGTGCTCGCCGCCTATGCCGCCTTCTCCGGCGAGCTGGCCGAGGTCGGCCGGCGCTTCTTCGACAACCCCTGGATCGACGCTCCGGTCCGGCCCGGCAAGGCGCCCGGCGCCTTCGCCCATCCGACGGTGCCCAGCGCCCATCCCTATCTGCTGGTCAACTATCAGGGGCGGACCCGCGATGTCATGACCCTGGCCCACGAATTGGGCCATGGCGTGCACCAGGTC
This sequence comes from Kiloniellales bacterium, assembly GCA_030067055.1. Next base: position 504 of record JASJAL010000363.1, read on the forward strand.
CTGGCCGGTGGCCAGGGCCACCTCATGGCCGACACGCCCCTGACCCTGGCCGAGACCGCCAGCGTGTTCGGCGAGATGCTGACCTTTAGAGCCCTTCTGGCCGGCGAGCAGGATCCGACCCGCCGCAAGGTCATGCTGGCGCAGAAGGTCGAGGACATGCTGAACACCGTGGTCCGGCAGATCGCCATGCACAACTTCGAAACACTGGTCCACGACGAGCGGCAGCGCGGCGAGGTCTTGCCCGACCGCCTGGGGGAGATTTGGCTGCAGACCCAGACGGAAGCTCTGGGGCCAGCGGTGACCCTCGAAGGCGACTACCGGCACTACTGGGCCTACATTCCCCACTTCGTCCATGTGCCCTTTTACGTGTACGCCTATGCTTTTGGAGATTGTCTGGTGAACTCGCTCTACGCGGTCTACGAAGACGCTTCGGCCGGCTTTGCCGAGCGCTACCTCCAAATGCTGCGGGCTGGTGGCACCAAGCGGCACCAGGAGCTGCTGGCGCCTTTTGGGTTGAACGCCGCCGATCCCGCCTTTTGGTCCAGAGGCCTGGGCGTCGTCAGCGGTTTCATCGACGAACTGGAGGTGATGGAATAGGGGAGATCCCTGGCATTCCGGCCTGCGTATAGGGGTGGCCAAGTGCTGTACGGGTGCCGGCGCTGGACAGGCCGAGCCAACGGAGCCATTTAGGTGTCATGACGGACAGCGATTTCACCGACGAGTCCTCCCGCCTGAGCGGTCGAGTCAAGCGCTATGCCAAGGTCGGCGGGGCGGTCGGCGGCTTGGCGGCCCAGTTCATCGGGGCCCGCTACCTAGGCCTGGATATCGATTCCGGCAAGCATTCCTCGGAGCTGAAATCAGCCCTCGGCGGGCTCAAGGGGCCCTTGATGAAGGTCGCTCAGATCCTGGCGACCATCCCCGACGCCCTGCCTAAGGAATATGCCGAGGAGTTGCGACAGCTCCAGGCCAATGCGCCCTCCATGGGTTGGCCCTTCGTGCGCCGCCGCATGCGCAGCGAACTGGGTGCGGATTGGCAATCCAAGTTCGCCGATTTCGCGCATGAAGCGGCGGCGGCGGCCTCGCTGGGCCAGGTCCACCGGGCGACCGGTCTCGACGGCAGCGAACTGGCCTGCAAGCTTCAGTACCCGGACATGCAGTCGACCGTGGAAGCCGACCTGCAGCAGCTGAAGTTGGTGTTCTCGATTTATCGGCGCAGCGACAAGGCGATCAACCCTTCAGAGATCTACAAGGAGCTTTCGGAACGCCTGCGCGAAGAGCTTGATTACGACCGCGAGGCCCGGCACATGCATCTTTACGCCGAAATGCTCGGGGACGAGCCGGGCGTGCGGGTGCCCGGCGTCCTGCCGGAGCTCTCGACCGACCGCCTGCTGACCATGACCTGGCTGGGGGGCACGCCGATCATGGACTTCGTTGCCGGGCATCCGGACACCGAGCTGCGCAACACCGTGGCCTACAACATGTTCCGGGCCTGGTACGTCCCCTTCTACTACTACGGGGTAATCCACGGCGATCCACATCTGGGCAACTACAGCTTGCGCGAGGACGGCTCGGTCAACCTGCTCGACTTCGGTTGCATCCGGGTCTTTGACTCAAGCTTCGTTCGTGGGGTCATCGACCTCTACCATGCCTTGGAGGCCGGTGACGAGGCGCTGGCGGTCAGCGCCTACGAGACCTGGGGCTTTACCGGTATCGACAAGGAGCTACTCGACGTCCTCAACATCTGGGCCGAGTTCATCTATGCCCCCCTGCTGGAGGACAAGGTCCGCAAGATCCAGGACAGCGAGAGCGGTCTCTACGGCGCTCAGGTCGCGGGCAAGGTCCACAAGGAGCTGAAGCGGGTCGGCGGGGTGACCCCGCCGCGCGAGTTCGTCCTAATGGACCGCGCCGCCATCGGCCTGGGCTCTGTCTTCATGCACCTCAAGGCCGAGATCAACTGGCACCGCCTGTTCCACGACCTGGTCGCCGACTTCGACGAGGCGGCCCTCAAGAAACGCCAGACCAAGGCGCTGAAAGCGGCAGAGGTCCCGACGGCAGCGTGATCGCTGGACCGGGGCCGGGCCGGCGCCGTTCGGATTAAGGGCCCGGAAACCAAATCTCTCCAAGATGGGGTCGATCCTGAGTTTTCCTGGAGCGGCCTGCTTTGCCCCGAGGCGACGGCCGACCCGCCGGCGCCTGTGCCCCGGGCGACGAAGCTGGGACCGGCTCAGGCTTCCGTAACTTATTCTTGGTAAAAATCGGCACCGGTGTGGACCCGGTCCTGACAGGTGGGAGGCATGACGCAAGACCGAGAGACCTCAGAGACCTGGCCCCTCGAGCCCGGCTCCGAAGCCGACACGCGCCGCATCTTTCTGAAGCGTGCCGGTGGGCTCGTCCTGCTCGCCGCCGGCGGACTGGCTTGGCGGGCCTATGACACCGGCGTCTTCAGCGTCGGCCGTGGGCCGGCCTACGAGCCCTGGAAGACCTGGCAGGGTCAAGGGCCGAGCGAGGGCCCCTTGGCGCTGGTGCGCGCGGGGGTTCTAGCCGCCAGCGTCCACAACACCCAGCCCTGGCTGTTCCGGGTCGGCGCGGAATCCCTCGAGTTGCTGGCGGATCCGGGGCGGCATCTCGGCCCGATGGACCCCTATCGGCGCGAGCAGCACATCTCCCTGGGTTGCGCCCTGGAAAACATGGTTCTGGCCGCCGGGGCCCAGGGGCTGAAGCCGGAGGTCGAGTTCCTGCCCGGCAAGCTCGCCGAACCCCAGGCCGAAGTGCCGATCGCGCCCGCGCCCGAAGTGGTCGCGCGTCTGCGCTTCACACCCAGCCGGCGCGACATTTCCGGGCTCTACGCAGCGATCTCGCAGCGGCACACCAATCGCGGGCCCTATCTCGCCGACCGCGGCGTGCCGCGGGAGACGCTGTGGGCCTTCAACGACCTGGCGCGCGAGGACGATTCCCTGCGCCTGGTGCTGCTGGAGGATGGGGCCCGGCGCGCCGTCTTCGACCGGCTGATGGTCGATGCCACCGAGGCCATCGTCGCCGACCGGGAGATGATCGAGGCCAGCAACTCATGGTTCCGGCTGACGCCCCGGGAGATCGAGCAGCACCGCGACGGTCCGACCATCGACTCCTTCGGCCTGCCCCCGTTGTCGCTCGCCGCGGTCAAGATGCTGCCCAAGCCTGAGCCGGAAAAGACCCATCGCCAGTGGGTCGCCGCGACCCGCGATGTCCAGTTGGCGACCGCGCCTCTGGTCGGCATCATAGCGGTCCGCGATCCCTACGAGCGGGCGACCGCTCTGCGCGCGGGATTGTTCTGGCAGCGCCTTCAGCTTTGGGCGACGGCCCAGGGCCTCGCCATGCAGCCGATGAACCAGGTCGTCCAGATGATCGACCGGGACCGGCAGCAAGCCCGTACCTCGGCCTTCGCCGCCGACTTGGCCGAGATCCTCGGCGACGGCCGTTGGCAGGCGACCCTGGCCTTCCGCGCCGGCTATCCGGCGGTGGCCGCGGTGCCAAGTCCGCGTCGCGGTATCGACGGCTTGGTGCTGGAAGAGGCGCCTGCGTCGTCGCTGCGCGAGGCCGATCTGATCGCAGAGCAAAGCGGTTTCTCGGTGCGTCCCACGACCGATCCGAGCGTTGCGCGTGACCCGACGCGGTCGCAGTGATTCGCGCCTGACGTCTCCGCGTTTCCGACAGGTTACCGATCGATTGCAGGCGAAGGGCTTGCAAGGCGGGAGATTCTGCGCTCTTAACTAGGGAAAGGGGCCATTCAAGGAAGCCGGGGGTTTGATGAAAATCGCGATCCCGAAGGAACGCCATCCGCAAGAGGCGCGTGTGGCGGCGTCGCCCGATACCGTCAAGGCGCTGGTCGGCCTCGGTGCGGAGGTCAGCGTCGAGAAGGGCGCGGGACTTGGCGCGTCGATGACGGACGAGGCGTACAAGAAGGCTGGCGCCAGCATCGCGAAGGACGAGAAGACGGCGCTCGACGGCGCCGGCGTCGTCCTCAAGGTCCAGCGACCGATGGCCGAAGGCGAGGCGAGCGACGAATTCGCCCTGATCGGCAAGGACGCCGTGCTGCTCGCGCTTTTCGACCCGCTGCGAGACAAGGCCGGGGTCGAGGCGGCGGCAAAGTCGGGGGTCACCGCCTTCGCCATGGAGATGATCCCGCGCATCACCCGGGCCCAATCGATGGACGTGCTGTCGTCCCAGGCCAACCTGGCGGGCTACAAGGCCGTGCTGGACGCGGCGGCAGAGTTCGGACGCGCCTTTCCGATGATGATGACGGCTGCGGGCACCATCGCCCCGGCGCGGGCCCTGGTGATGGGCGCCGGCGTCGCCGGCCTTCAGGCGATTGCCACCGCGCGCCGGCTCGGCGCCATCGTCTCGGCGACCGACGTCCGGCCGGCCGCCAAGGAGCAGGTAGAGAGCCTGGGCGCCAGCTTCGTTGCGGTCGAGGACGAGGAATTCAAACAGGCCGAGACCGCCGGCGGTTACGCCAAGGAGATGAGCGACGAATACAAGAAGAAGCAGGCTGCGCTGATTTCCGAGACCATCGCCAAGCAGGACATCGTCATCACCACCGCGCTGATCCCTGGCCGGCCCGCGCCCAAGCTGGTCGACGAGGCTATGGTCAAGTCGATGAAGCCTGGCTCGGTGGTCGTCGACCTGGCGGTCGAGACCGGCGGCAACTGCACGCTGTCCCAGGCCGGCAAGGTGGTCACCAAGCACGGAGTGAAGATCGTCGGCCACCACAACGTGCCGGGCCGCCTGGCGGTCGACGCCAGCGCGCTCTATGCCAAGAACCTCCTGAACTTCCTCAAGCTCATCATCGATTCGGAGGGTGGCGAGCTGAAGATCGATTGGGAGGACGAGATCATCAAGGGCACCTGCATCACCCACGAGGGCAAGGTCGTCCATCCACAGTTGAGCGGGGAGGCCGGCTGAGATGTCTGTCGACAGCTTCCAGGAAAAGGGCAAGGACGCCATCGAGAAGGCGCAGGAACTGAGCGATCTGGTCGAGGCCCTGGTCAATGAAGGCACCCAGATGGCCATGACCACCGCGGGCGACTACAGCGGACCGTCGCTCCTGGTCGTCGGCCTGACGGTCTTCGTGCTGGCGGTCTTCGTCGGCTACCACGTGGTCTGGCGGGTGACGCCGGCGCTGCATTCGCCGCTGATGGCGGTCACCAACGCGATCTCCTCGGTGATCATCGTCGGCGCCCTGATCGCTGCCGGCCCTGCCAATCTGGGCTTCAGCGAGATCATGGGGTTCATCGCGGTCACCCTGGCCTCGGTGAACATATTCGGCGGCTTCATCGTCTCGCAGCGCATGCTTTCGATGTTCAAGAAGAAGAAGTAGGGCGGAGACGACCATGAACCCAGATATCTCCACCCTGGCCTATCTCGTCGCCTCGATCTGTTTCGTCCTCGCGTTGCGCGGCCTGTCGCATCCAGAATCCAGCCGCGCGGGCAACATGTTCGGCATGGTCGGCATGGCCATCGCAATCGTGACCACCCTGCTGTTGCCTGGCGTTGTCAGCTACTGGCTGATCATTCTTGGAATCGTCATCGGCGGCGCGATCGGCACCTTCATCGCGCTCAAGATCAACATGACCGCCCTGCCGCAGCTGGTCGCCGCCTTTCACAGCCTGGTCGGCATGGCCGCTGTCCTGGTCGCCGCGGCGGCGTTCTACCAGCCCCAGGCCTACGGCATCGGCACCCCCGGCGATATCCACCTCAACAGCCTGATCGAGATGTCGATCGGTGCCGCCATCGGTGCGATCACCTTCACCGGCTCGGTCATCGCCTTCGCCAAGCTGCAGGGCGTCATGAGCGGCGCGCCGATCACCTTCACCGGCCAGCACCTGCTGAACGCCATCCTCGGCGTGATCA
>JASJAL010000364.1 GCA_030067055.1 Kiloniellales bacterium
TCCTGCGGCGACTACTCCACCCACTCGGCGTCATTGCCATTGTCGAAGTTATCGCGCTCGTTGGGATCCTGGCTCGGGAAGAGCTGGGTCGTCATGTTGCGAATCAGCGACTTGAAATTCGGATCGTTGGGGTCTGCGGTCCGGCCGACGGTGCCCCAGACCGAGGTCTCGTGAAGGTCCTGGGCACAGAAGGCCGCGGCGATGCGGATCCGTTCGGGGTCCGATGGGCCCGGCTGCGGAGTCTCGGAGCAGAGCTTGTCGGAATTCATGGTCTCCTCGGGATCGAACAGCATGACCACGCGATAGGGCGATTTGTGGTCCTGGGGGACCTTAGTGACGAAAGGCACGCGCGGGCCGAAATGGGCGCCGTACATCGTGTCGGTGATGATCGCGTCGACCTCGTTCTTGGGCGCCTCGAAGGGATTGCCGCGGATTTCGGTCAGCATCGCGCCCTGGCCAGCCGCGTAGCCCAGCTTCGCCGGGCTCCACTGTTCCCATTCCCATTTGTAGGTCGTCGGCCAACCACAGCCCGCCGCGACGGCCGCGATCCCGATCGCAAGCGCGACGCGCGTCGAAGTCCGAATTTCCAGCGCCATGGCTTGGTCCTCCTTGGTCAGGGCCGCGACATCGCAAAGCTTTCGTCTCAAAGCCGAACCGCCTCGCCGGTGGCGGCTTTGCAGTCGCGGCCGAATTCTTGGCCAAAACCCGGTCCTATCCCTCTCGTCGGGGCCGAGAGCTCGTCATGTCGTCAACGCCGCTCAATCCCACCACGCTGCACGGCAGAAGATGTTGTGCCCGAAGCGATCAGCGCGCCGCAGACCGAACCTCTGCGCGTTGCCGCGCTGCCTCCCGGAGTTGCTTGCCTTACAATGAAGGCAGAAAATCCGCTCTGGACGTATGAACTAGATCAATCTCCCGTCGACGGTTTCAGAGCGACCGGCATTCGATCTAGCGGCGCCTGCGGGGGCTCCTGCCGCTGTCGTTGTTGTTGTCGCGCACGTTGGGCTCCTGGACCGGGAAGAGCTGATTGGTCATCTTCCGGATCAGCGCCTGAAACTCCGGATCGTCCGGACCCGAGGACCGGGGAACGGTCCCCCAGACCGAGGTCTCGTGGATGTCCTGGGCACAGAAGGCCGCGGCGACCTTGATCACATTGCGGTCCGGGTCGCCGGCCTCCGGTTCGCCGGTGCAAAGCTCGTGCGAGCTCATAGTCTCCTTGGGATCGAAGAGCATGACCACCCGGTAGGGCGACCTGTGGTCCTCGGGCACCTGGGCGACGAAGGGTACCGGCGGGCCGAAGTGCGACTTGTACATCGTGCCGCGAATGGTTGCGTCGACCTCCGTCTTGGGCGCGTCGAAGGGATTGCCGCGGATATCGGTCAGCATCGCGCCCTCTTTGGCGGCATAGGCGAGCTTGCTGCGGCTGAACTGCTGGTAGTTCCACTTGTAGGTCGTCGGCACCGAACAGCCGGCGACCAGGGCCGCGATACCGGCGGCCAGAACGCTACGTCCGAGAACCTCTGCCTTGAATGCCATGGTCTTGTTCTCCTCGGTCGATTTCAGTCATGCCTTGAACGGCCGATCCGTATCTCCTCTTCGCCTTCCAATCCTATTCCGCCGAAGCCGTCGCGCCGCGCCACCCCGGGGCCGGCTCGTCGAAGACGCTCACCTCGATCGGCGGCGCGCTGTAGCCGGACGGCCCGCGCGCCGAGCGATCGTCGGTATCCTGGTGCGGGAAGAGCTGCATGGTCATCTGCCGGATCAAGGCCTTGAAGCCCGAGTCTTCGGGGCCGGTAACCTCGGCGACCTTACCCCAGATCGAGGTCTCCATGAGGTCCTTGGCGCAGACTGCCGCCGCGATCTTGACCTGGCCCGGCGTTCCCGGACCCGGTGCCGGATCGCCGGTGCACAGCTCCTTGGAGTTCGTGGTCTCCTTGGGATTCATGAGCATGACCACCCGGTAGGGCGACTTGAGGCCCTGCGGCGCTTCGTTTTCGGTGACGAAGCGGACCAGGGGCCCGAAGTGGGCGCCGTACATGGTCTCGGTGACCGTCTTGTCGAGCTCCGCCTTGGGCGCGTCGAAGGGGTTGCCCCGGATCTCGGTCAGCATCGCGCCCTGAGCGGCGGCGTAGCCCAGCTTGGCGCGGCTCCACTGCTCCCGGTTCCATTTGTAGGTCGTCGGAACGCCGCAGGCCGCTACGAAGACGAGAACGCCGGCGGCGGCCGCGATCCGGCCGAGAGCTTGTCCAGTGAACCGCACGATCGCCATCTCCCCAATTGATCTCGGCACTGCCGCAGATCGTTGCGGCAAAACGGCCGCGCCCCAAGGCGACGGGACTCGGCCGATGAACTCACCATCATAAACAATCACATAGGAAAGAGTCTTCCGCATGCCAACGTTGCCGGCACAAACTCAAGCAGGCGTGAAGGTCTACGGCGGATCGGCGAGCGCCAGCTCAGCCCGAGCCGCCGCGAAACCAGCGTGCGGACGCAGAAGTGGCTCTGCGGTTCCCGCTCGAAGCGATGCTGGAGGTCGAAGGCCTCGCGCTCCGGCCGAATCGCCCCGTAGACGAACCCGGCCGCGGCCCAACCGGTCACGTAGCTGTGGATAAAACCGCCGATGCCGAGGAGCCTGGACTGCACGACGTGCACCAGCTCGTGAAGCAGCAGGCCGGAGGGCGCGCCCGGACGACTGACCCGAGGTTGCTGTGGTATCGTGAACGGAGCGCCGGACGCGCAGCGCGTTCCGTGGGGGGTCACGCGCAGAATCCAACTGGAGGCAAGCATGCGAAAACTCACGAGCGCCGCATTGGCGACGCTCTTGGCGATCATCTGTGCCACGACGGCAGCATCGGCAGGCGACCGAATACTGGCGAGGGGAGAGTTCACGGCTACCGTCGATTTCTCCACGCTCACCTTGACGCCGGTGGACGAGAATTGCCTCCTGGAAGTGGAAGGCGTGATCGCGTTCACGGGAACCCTCGATGGCATCGCGCCCGCCCGAACCCGGGCCCTCGTCCTCGCTTCTTGCCCAGAAGTCGCCGCCACGCCGCCGGGCACGTTCAAGGACGTCTTCACTTCCAAGCTTGAGTTCGCCGGCACGGTCGGCGGCAAGCCAGCGGTCGCCGACATCAACTACCGGGGCGTCGCCAAGGTCGGCGGTGACATACGAGCCGTCATGGCCGTTTCCAACGGGCTCGTCGGTGTGCTGAGGGTCGACGCGGTCGTGGCGGAAGGGGGGCTCCTACGTCGGTATCTTGTGGCTGAACGACTTGGACTGAGGGTGTGCGGACCGATCCCTTCGGGGTGTCCGCCCGCAACGTGAAGCTCTATGAGGCGGACCCCCTGCGTTTCCGGTCCCATCAGGACGTTGCCAGCGTCCAATTGAGGGCGTGCCGCCTGGCTGCATCCCTCATCGTTGGGGGTGAACGCTATGCAGCGGTGATGGATTTGGGCAGTGGCCATCAATCGGGCGATTCGGCCGAATCAGGTCCGCCTCCGAACAGGGACACAGTGCGGACATGAGAAATCTGTCGCTGAAAGGGCCTTTCGGCATTCACGTAGATATCTGAATTTTAATGAAAAAATGGTGCCGAAGCGCGGAATCGAACCGCGGACCTACTGATTACGAATCAGTTGCTCTACCGCTGAGCTACTTCGGCACGATCGCCCGCGATCGTTCCGGGCCTGCGCCCGTCATTGCCGCCGGCGCGGACGCGGGCGGAAGGTAATGCAGGCCGTGGCCGGCCGTCAACGCTGCCGGTCTAGCCGGAAAGCGGCGAAGAAAGCGTTAGCGTCGGTTGCGCGGCAAGGCCGGGACGCGGATTCCGTCGGCTAGCCGCCCTCGATCCGGCGGCTCTGGGCGGGCAGGGCGTCGATGGTCGGGCCCGTCGTGCCGCTGGCCGGCGGCGGCGGCGCCTCGGCGGCGGCCTGTGGGTCTGCCAGGACGGGCGCGGCGACGCTCGGCGGGCGGCGCCAGGCGATGGAGTCGAAGCTCTTGCAGGCGGCGCAGGTCGCGCTCCATTCCGGAGAGGTGGTGCCGCAGGTGCCGCAGACCCAGGCCGGCTCGGCCGGGGCCTGGGTCGCCTTGTCCAGCCAGTTGCGCGCGGCGGCGACGTCGCCGTGCTCGGAGTCTTCCAGCTTGGCCATCAGGCGGCAGATCGCCTCGCCGGGGCCGACGTCCTGGGCGGCGGCCAGGTAGCGCCGGGCCTCGCCCCAGAGCCGGGCGTCCAGCGCGGCCCGGGCGCGGGCCAGCAGGCTCTCGCGGTCCTCGGGCGCGGTCTCGGTCAGGCGCACGATGGCCTTGAGGCCGGCGACTCCCTTGCCCTCGCCGAGGGCGCGCAGGTAGAGCTCGGCCAGGCGCGGGTGCAGCGCCTTGGGCCAGGCCCGCTCGGCCAGCTTGGCGGCCGCCCGGTCCTTGCCCTCGGCCAGCAGCAGCTCGGCCTCCAGCAGGGTGCCGGGCAGCAGGTCCTCGGTCAGCTTGCCGGCCTCGCGCAGGTGCTTGAGGGCGCGCTGGTTGTCGCCGGCCGCCTGGGCCTCCTGGGCCTGGGCGACCAGCAGCACGGCGCGCCGCCGGCTCGCCTCGGCCGGGGGCAGGGCCCGGGCCTTGCGGGCGCGGGTGACGCTGTCCTGGGCGCCGGCCAGGTCGCCACGCTGCAGCTGCAGGTCCAAGAGGCCGTTGATCACCCAATGGGCGTCGGGGCGGATCTTGCGCGCCTGTTCCAGGTAGTCCAGCGCCAGGGCCTGGTCGCCGTCGCGCAGAGCCTGCATCAGCAGGCCGCGCAAGCCCATGAAGCGGGTCTCGTCGCGGTCCAACATCGCCTTGAAGTAGCGCTTGGCCGCCGCCGCGTCGCCGCCGAGCTGGGCAGCCTGGGCCTGCAGCAGCATGGTCAGCGGCGGCTCGTCGAGCAGGACCTCGGCCTTCCTTGCCATGCGCCGCGCCTCTTCGGCGTCGCCGGCAGCGACCGCGACCATGCCCTGGGTCAGCGCCTTGTAGCCGCGCCGCTTGCGGCCCAACTGGATCGAGTCGGAGGCCAGGAAGGGGACCCGGCGCAGCTGGCGCCAGATGTAGTAGAAGCTGGCGCCGATCAGCACCGCCAGATAGACCGCGAGCAGCAGCACGCCGACCGAAGTCTCGATGCGGTAGCCGTGCCAGGTCAGGCTGAGCTCGCCCGGGCGCTCGGCCAGCCAGAAAGCGACGCCGACCAGGATCGCCAGCTTGAGGAAGTAGAAGAGCGCCCGCCACATGCCCGCCACCGCCCAGCCCTACTGCGAGTCCGGGTCGGGGGCGGGTTCGCCCGCGGCACCGGACGCCGGATCCGGATCTGCCTTTTCTGCGGTTTCGGGCGCCGCTTCGGGCTCCGTGTCCGGAGCCGCTTCCTTCGCAGCCTCAGGCCCCGTCTCAGCCTCGGTTTCCGGTGCCATCTCCTCGGCCGTCTCGGACGCGGTCTCGTTCGGCGCTTCGCTCGCCGACTGGGACGCCGGCTCTTGCGCGGCCGCCGCCGGCGTCTCGGCTGCGAGGTTGGGCGCCAGGCTGCCGGCGATCCGGCCGCTGAGAAGTCGCAGCGCGTCCTCGGCCGAGGCGCGCGCCCGGGCGGCCTCGCGCCATGCCGCGGCCGCCTCGGCGGCCCGGCCGGACAGTTGCTCGAGCTCGGCCAGGGCACCGGCTAGGTCGCCGGCCGCGACCCGGGCCTCGGCCCGCGCCGCCACCGCACCCGGACTGTCGCCCGTGGCGTCGCCGCCGACCGGCCGGACCGTCACCAGGTCGCTGAGTCGCCGCCGCACGCCGGCCAGCCAGCCCTCCTCGCCGGCGCCCGCGCCGGCCGCCGCCACAGCGCGCGCCACCTGGGGGAAGTCGGCGCGCAGGCGCTCCCGGGTCGGGATGCCCGCCGCCGCGTAGGGAGACAGGGTATCGAGAACGCCGCTCAGCTCGGCGTCGTCTGCCGCCAGGTGGGCGAGGGACGCGAGCTCACGCTCGAAGGGCGCCGGCCGCCGCAGCGCATCGCGCAACTGGGCGGTGGCCAGCACGACGGCCACCCGCGGCGGCAGGGCGGAACCTGCGTCGGGGTCGGCCTGGGGCAGCGCCGCCAGGCGTTGCTCGACCTCGGCCAGACGCGCCGCCAGCTGGCCCACATCCGCGCGCAAGTCGGCGAGGGCTGCCGCCCCGCCGCTCAGCTCGGCGATCCGGCGGTCCAGACCCGCGAGACGCGACTGCAGCCCCGAGAGCGTCGCCTGGGCTTTCGTGCTGGACGAGGCGCCGGCGCCGACCTCTGCTTCGACCCGGGACAGGGCGCTGCGCAGACGATCGATCTCGGCGGCGAACTCGGCCCCGGCGGCGCCTTCCTGCGCCGAGAGCGCCGTCTCGAGGGCGTC
>JASJAL010000365.1 GCA_030067055.1 Kiloniellales bacterium
GGGGTCGACACCATCAAGATCAACCTCTCGGGCGAGGAGATCACCGGCATGGGGGCGGAGGAGAATCAGTTCTCCGACGAGGAGATCGCCATGGCGGTGAACGAGGCCAAGCGCCGCCATCGCCGGGTCGCCGCCCACGCACGCTCGAAGGAATCGATCAAGAAGTGCGTCGAATTCGGGATCGAGATCATCTACCACGCCTCCTTCTCCGACGAGGAGGCGCTGGACATGCTGGAAGCGAACAAGGACAAGCACTTCGTCGCGCCCGGCCTGGCCTGGCTGATCAACACGGCCCGCAATGCCGGCGACTACGGCATCAAGCCGGGCACGCCGATCACCATCGCTTACGAGCGGGAACTGGAAAACGCCATCGAGACCATGCAGAAGATGCACAAGCGCGGCATCCGCGTGCTGACCGGCGGCGACTATGGCTTCGCCTGGACGCCCCACGGCACCAACGCCAAGGACCTGGAGTACTTCGTCGACATGGTCGGCTTCACCCCGATGGAGGCGATCCAGGCGGCGACCAAATACGGCGGGCAGATCATGGGCATGGGCGGGGAGCTCGGCCAGGTCCGCGAAGGCTATTTGGCCGACCTGCTTCTGGTCGACGGCGATCCTCTGGCCGACGTGCGCGTTCTCCAGGACCACAAGCGCCTGGTCGCCATCATGAAGGACGGCAAGTTCCACAAAACGCCGGAGAACCTGGGCACTGGCCTGCGGCTGACGGCCTGAGCGAGGGCGGTTGCACACTTGGCAGCTGATGTCCGCCGGGCCGCCGCGGGCCGATGCCGCTAGGCACCGGCGGTCGCGGCGGGGATCGGTCGGTGGGTTCTGCGATCAGTCGTCGTCGTCGCGCTTCCGCTTGCCGTGCCGGAAGTCGTCGCGGGTGATCTCACCGTCGCCGTCCCGGTCGCGGCGGGCGACCATCTTGGAATGGCGCTCGCCGAATTCCTCGGCCGTGACCCGGCCGTCGCCGTCGTCGTCGTGGCTCTGGAAGCGGTCGACCATGCGCTCGCGCATGGCGTCGAGCCAAAGCGCCTCGTACTCCTCCAGAGTAAGGCTGCCGTCACCGTCGGCGTCGAACTTGGCCAGGCGCTCGGCGCGCACGGCGTCGATCTCGGCTTGGGTCAGCTTGCCGTCCTCGTTGCTGTCGTAGCTCTCGAGCAGGTGCTCGAAGCGGCGCTGGCCGTGACGCCCGCCCTTCTTGCCATGGCCGCCGTGCTCGCCGTAGTGGTAGCCGCCATGGCGGCCGCCGTCCTTCCAGCTGCTGGCCTGGGTGATCCCGGTCAGGGCGATGCCGGCGATCAGGACGCTTGCGCCGGTTGCGATGATCACTTTGCTGCGGGTCTTCATGGGGGTTCCTCTCAGGGAGTTGCGTTCTGTCGATGGCTGGAAGATGGGCCCGATCTGTCGCAAATGTTTGTCGCCTAGGCGCCCGCTTTGTCGCAGGCTTTGCCAGGCTGCGGGGCTGACACATCTCGATACAATTTTCCTGGCGCAGACCGTCTCGGCCGGGCTCATATTCCAGTCGAGCAGAAGCAAGGCCGCCCCTCGATGGACCCCAGCCCGCACATCCTGGTCGTCGATGACCACCGCGACATCCGCGACCTGGTCGCCAAGTATCTGACCAAGCACGGCCTCCGGGTCAGCACCGCCGAGGGCGGGGCGGCCATGAAGCGCCTTCTGAAGGCCAGCGCGGTCGACCTGGTCGTGCTCGACATCATGATGCCGGGCGAGGACGGCCTCAGCCTCTGCCGCCACCTGCGCGAGACCACCGACCTGCCGGTCATCCTCCTGACCGCCATGGCCGAGGAGACCGACCGGGTTATCGGCCTGGAGATCGGTGCCGACGACTACGTCACAAAGCCCTTCAATCCGCGCGAGCTGCTGGCTCGGATCAAGGCGGTGCTGCGCCGGGCCCAGAGCCTGCCGCCCCAACGCGGCGCCCCGCCGTCCGGGCGGCTGCGCTTCGGCCCCTGGACCTTCGATCCGGCCCGGCGCGAGCTGCTTGATGCCGAGGGCACCGCGGTGCCGCTCTCGACCGCCGAGTTCCAGTTGCTCGGCGCCTTCCTGGCGCATCCCAGGCGGGTGCTGTCGCGCGACCAGCTGCTCGACCTGACCCAGGGCCGGGCGGCCAAGGTCTTCGACCGCAGCATCGACAACCAGGTCAGCCGCCTGCGCCGCAAGATCGAGGCCGACCCCAAGAAGCCGGCCCTGATCAAGACCGTCTGGGGCGGCGGCTACACCCTCGCCGCGGAGGTCGAGGCCCTATGATCCGGCAGCGGCTCAAGGTTTTGTTGCCGCGCAGCCTGGCCGGCCAGATGATCGCGCTGCTGCTGCTGGCCCTGGTCGCGGCCCAGGGCGTCACCTTGGCGATCTACCTGGACGAGCGGCGCCACGCGGTGCGGGCGGCCGAGCGGGCGCAGGTCATCTCGCGCCTGGTCTCGGTCGTGCGCCTCTTGGGCGACACGCCGCCGGAACTCAGCGAGCGCATCACCCGGACCGCCAGCGGCCCCCGCCTCGGGTTCTGGCTGGCCGGCGAAAGCGCGGTCGACGCCGGCGGCCCCGCCGATCTCGACCGTCCACTGCAGCGCCGCCTGCGTGGCCAGCTCGAGGGCACGGGCAGCGGCCCGGTCCTGGTCCGCCTGGAGGAGTCGGAGCGCTTCTTGTCCTGGCGCAAGGCGCGCCGGCAGGCCCGCCTCGAGGACGACGACGATGACGATCACGCCGAAGATCACCATGGCGAATGGCGCAAGCGCGACTACTGGGAGAAGCGTCGGCACCGCCTGCCGCTGAGCCTGACCATCTCGGTTCGGCTCGCCGACGGCCGTTGGCTCAACGCCGCGACCCTGGTGCCCTTCAACGCCCCGGCCTGGGCCTGGCCCTCGCTGCTGTCGATGGGGCTCATGGCCCTGGCGATCCTGGTCATCGTGGTGCTCTCGGTCCGTCGTATCACCCGGCCGCTCCGGACCCTGGCGGCGGCCGCGGACAGCTTCGGGCGCGGCCAGGATGGCGAGTCCGTGGCCGAGGCCGGGCCGGAGGAGGTCCGCCGGACGATCCATGCCTTCAACGAGATGCAGGACCGCCTGCGCCGCTTCGTCGCTGACCGGACCGGCATGCTGGCCGCGATCAGCCACGACCTGCGCACGCCGATCACCACCCTGCGCCTGCGCGCCGAGTTCATCGAGGATCCCGAGATCCGCGACAAGATCCTGGAGACCCTGGACGAGATGCAGCAGATGACCGAGGCGACCCTGGCCTTCCTGCGCGAGGACGCGGCGCGCGAGGACAGCCGCCAGGTCGACCTCGCGGCCCTGATCCAGAGCCTCTGCGACGACCTGGCCGACACCGGGCAGGAGGTCGCTTTCGTCGGTGCCGGCCGGACGCCTTTCGTCTGCCGCCCGGTCGCGCTGAAACGGGCGCTGGCCAACTTGATCGAGAACGCGGTGGCCTATGGCGATAGGGCGCGGGTCGCTCTGAGGGACGAAGAGTCGGAACTACGCATCGTCATCGACGACGACGGCCCGGGCGTTCCGCCCGAGCGGATGGAGGCGGTCTTCGAGCCCTTCGTCCGCCTCGAGGAGTCGCGCAGCCGCGAGACCGGCGGCGTCGGGCTGGGCCTGGCCATCGCCCGCTCCATCGCCCGCGGCCATGGCGGCGACGTGGCCCTGGAGAACCGGCCCGAAGGCGGGCTGCGGGCGGTGTTCCGCCTGCCCAAGGCCGGGCAGGGGTGAGTAGCGGGAAGGCGCCGGCCCCTCTATCCTCTGCAGGACGGCCTCCCTTCAGGCGGTTGCCCTGGCCGCCGTCAGGGCGATGGTCTCCTCCCGCGAGCGGTAGAGCTGCAGGAAGGAGATGATGTGCAGCAGGGTGAAGAAGGGCACCCCGAAGGCCGGCACCAGGACCATGGGCAGCCGCAGCATCGGATCGCTGGTCACGCTGCCCGCCAGCAGGCCGGCGGCCGAGCCCGAGGCCAGGAAGCCGACCGCGAAGGCCATCAGGAAGTCGGCGACGCCCAGCCAGTTCCAGAGGATCAGCCCGCGGCGCGAGACGCCTTGCTCGGTGAACATGGCGGCGACCAGGAAGGGCGCGGCCAGGGCGACCGCGGCGTCGCCGAGGCCAGCCGGATAGGCGAAGAGCGGCGGCAGCACGTCCCAGACATAGAGCATCAGGAAGCCCATCCCCAGCATGCGCCAGGCCTGCAAGCCGGTGATCAGCGGCAGGCTGAGCGCGTGGACGAAGTCCCGCAGCCCGGCGGAGGCTCGGTAGGCCAGCGCGAAGAGCACCTGGGGCAGGACCAGTGCCAGGGTCAGCTTCCAGGGCAGCTCGCCGGCCCCGGCCACGAAGGCGTCTCCGGCGGCTAGCCAGGCGACGACGGCGAACCAGACGACGAGCACGAAGGCAGCAAGCGGCGGCAGCTTCAGGTCGGAGCGCTCGGTTGGGATCATGGTCTTCTTCTCCAGATATGTGTAATTACACCTAATCGCACAAATGAGGACTCAGGGCTTCCTGGCGGCGGCAAGGTCCGACAGCAGACGCTCCAGGCGCTCGGTCCCCAGGCGCGCCTCGATGCGGTCCTGCACCGCCCGCCAGAGCGGCAGGGCCTCCCGGTAGATCCGTAGGCCCGCCTCGGTCAGCGCGAGAAGCCGCTGGCGACGGTCCTCGCCGCGGTCCTCGCGGACGTAGCCCTCCCTCAGCAGCGGCCGAAGGTTCCGGGTCAGGCTGGTCCGGTCCATGCCCAGCTCTCGGGCCAGTTCGGACAGCGGGACCGGGCCGAGCAGAGCGAGGGCGGTCAGCAGGCTGAACTGCGTGCCCTTGAGCCCCAGGGGCCGCAGCGCGGCGTCGTAGACCTGGCCCAGGGCCCGGCTCGCGCGGCGCAGGTTGAAGTTGGCGCAGCGCGTCGCCGCCCGGGCTGCCTCGCGTAGATCTTCAGGGTCCCGTTCCATAGCTATGTGTAATTACACCTTAATTGCGAACATTCAAGCCCGGCCTTGCCCCGAGCTTCCATTGCGGCGCAAAATCGGGTGGCAAAGGGTGGGAAAGGCCGGTAAAACGGCAGGTCCCGCGATGGAGGAGGAAGGGGGCGTCCCATGGCCAAGAACTGGTCGCCGGGATCCTGGCGCGAGAAACCGATCCAGCAGGTGCCCGAGTATCCCGATTCCGCCGCCCTGGCGGAGGTCGAGGCGACGCTGGCCAACTATCCGCCTCTGGTCTTCGCCGGCGAGGCGCGGCGCCTGCGCGGTCACCTGGCCAAGGTGGCGGCGGGCGAGGCTTTTCTGCTCCAGGGCGGCGATTGCGCGGAATCCTTCGCCGAGTTCCACCCCGACAACATCCGCGACACCTTCCGGGTCCTGCTGCAGATGGCCGTGGTCATGACCTTCGGCGCGGCCTGCCCGGTGCTCAAGGTCGGCCGCATGGCCGGCCAGTTCGCCAAGCCCCGCTCGGCGCCCGTCGAGGCCCAGGGCGGGGTCGAACTGCCCTCCTATCGCGGCGACATCGTCAACGGCATCGAATTCGAGTCGGAAAGCCGGGTGCCCGATCCCGAGCGCCTGCTGCGCGCCTTCAACCAGGCCGCGGCGACCCTGAACCTGCTGCGCGCCTTCGCCCAGGGCGGCTTCGCCGACTTGCACAAGGTGCACCGCTGGAACCTGGAGTTCGTGGCCGGCAGCCCGCAGGGCGCCCGCTACGAGGAGCTGGGGACCCGGATCGACGAGGCCCTCGCCTTCATGAACGCTTGCGGCATCAACGCCGAGAAGGTGCCCCAGGTCAGCGAGACCGACTTCTACACCAGCCACGAGGCACTGCTGCTACCGTACGAGCAGGCCCTGACCCGGAACGACAGCCTGACCGGCCAGTGGTACGACTGCTCGGCTCATTTCCTCTGGATCGGCGACCGGACCCGCCAGCTCGACGGCGCCCACGTCGAGTTCCTGCGCGGGGTCGAGAACCCGATCGGATTGAAGTGCGGGCCGAGCCTGGACACGGACGACCTGTTGCGCCTGATCGAGGCCCTGAACCCGGACAACGACCCGGGCCGCCTGACCCTGATCGCGCGCATGGGCGCCGAGCAGGTCGAGAGCAAGCTGCCGCCGCTGGTCCGGGCGGTGCGCCAGGCCGGCTTCGAGGTGGTCTGGTCCTGCGATCCCATGCATGGCAACACCATCAAGTCCTCGACCGGCTTCAAGACCCGGCCTTTCGACCGGATCCTGGCCGAGGTCGAGGGCTTCTTCGCCGTGCATCGGGCCGAGGGCACCCATGCCGGCGGCATCCATATCGAGATGACCGGCCAGGAGGTGACCGAGTGCACCGGCGGCGCCCAGGCGATCAACGACGAGCGCCTGGCCGACCGCTACCACACGCACTGCGACCCGCGGCTCAACGCCAGCCAGGCGCTGGAGCTGGCTTTCCTGATCGCGACCCGCCTGAAGGAGGAGCGCGACAGCGCCGCCGGCCGCGCGGTGGCCGCGCAGTAGTCCGACCCGCGATC
>JASJAL010000366.1 GCA_030067055.1 Kiloniellales bacterium
TGCTGCTTCAGATCTTCCGGGACGGCATGGAGCGCTACGGCGGCCGGGAATGGTCGCCGAACATCGTGCGGCGCCTGGAGGAGGCCTGCGACGTCCAGGTCCTGGCGCCGGGCTTCCCGGCCGAGATGACCGACGACGAGCCCGAGGTGCCGGGCCGGGAGGTGATCCCGACCGGCGCGGCCTCCCGCGCTGGCTAGAGATATACCCAGACCATAGAAATCAGGTTATTAGGCCCGCTCTTTAAAGCCCGAAAACCGCCCCGAGACACAGTTTTGTCCCAGGAGGTTCCGAGAATTGCTCCAGGACAAACGCTGAGGCGACTTTATCTTCCTAGGTGGAAGAACACCAAAGTCCGAGCTTCGAGGACCGATGACTTCTTGGCTCAGCCTTGGCGCATTTGCACTCTTCGTGTTCAGCGCCCTACTGCTCGTTCTGGTCGGCAGACGCCGTCTCCGGGCCGAAGGCGTTGAGCAACACCGGGCCTTCAAGGACCGGCTGCGGGAAATCGAACGGGAAGTCGACTCGACCTTACGCAGCGAGTCCGAGGTCGAGGCGACCTTGGTCGACATCAAGCGTCGCCTATTTCTGGCCGCGCGCAGTGAGACGAGCCTGATCGCGCTGGTGCCGCGATTGCTGACCAGATCCAGAAGAACCTGCCTGGCCGCCCTGGTCCCGGGCGTCGCCCTGGGAACTGCCCTCGCCCTCAGCGACGCCGGACCACGGGCGCCGCTGCCCCTGCCGGCAGCAATGGAGTCCGAGTACTCCGCGGCAAACAGCCTGGAAAGCGTCGAGACCCTCGTCACGCGCCTGGCCGCCCGGCTCCAGGAACAGCCCGAGGACATCGCCGGCTGGCGCAAGCTGGGTTGGTTCTACGTGAACCTCGGCCGCTATCGGGACGCGGCCTGGGCCTACGGAAAGGCCGCGGCCTTGAAGCAGGATTCGGCGGCCTTCCACTCCGCCTACGGCGAGGCGACCGTCCTCGCGGCCGAAGGCCAGGTGACCGCGGAGGCCTTGCGTATCTTTGAAACCGCCCTCGCCCTGGACTCGGCCGAGCCGCGCGCCCGTTTCTACCTCGGCCTGGCCCAGCAGCAGGCCGGCAACAAGATCGAGGCGCTGGCGATCTGGAGCAGCGTCATCGACGATGCGGCGCCCGCGGCAGCCTGGCTGCCGGACCTGCGGTCACGGCGTTCCGCCCTCGCCAAGGAACTCGGCCTCAGCGAGCCCGCGGCAGTGCCAAACGTCTCCGATGCCGCCGCCGAACCCGCCGAACTGCCGGCCGAGGGTCTGGGCGACAGCTAGGACACCGGCGCGGCGCTCATTCCAATTCCGATGGGAAATTCTTGAGGGCGAAGCCTCAGGTCTTGAGGCTGACGCGGCCGATGGCCTCGACCCGGACCCTGGCGACCCCTTGCCTGATCATACCCAGGCGGCCCGCCGCGGCCTTCGAAAGATCGATGATCCGGCCGCCGGCGAAGGGACCCCGGTCGTTGATGGTGACCACCACGGTGCGGCCGTTCTTGACATTGGTCACCCGCACCTGGGTCCCGAAGGGCAGGCTGCGGTGGGCCGCGGTCAGCGCGTTCATGTTGAAGCGGACGCCGCTGGCGGTCTTACGACCCTGGAATCCAGGACCGTACCAGGAGGCCTCCCCGACCTGATCGTAGTCCGGCACCTCGCCGGGGGCGTAGCGCGCCTCTTCGCGCCCGCCGGCGCAAGCGGCCAAGGTCAGAACCAGGACGATCGTCACGAGAGGATTTCGCAAGGACCCCTCCTCCGGCTGCACTCAAGGCCTGCAGGCCGGCCCGGACTATAGCGGCCGACCGCCGCCGGCGTTGTGGCAAATCGAGGGCGTCGACCGACCACCGGTCGGGCAACCTCGACTCCGCGCGGCACGCCACTCTGCCGCACCGTTCTTTAGCAATGGTTAGGGGTAGCAATGGTTACGCGACGCGAAGGTCGCTGCCGGCGGCGGCCCATCGGGCCTGCCGCCGGCGCCCTCCCGCTTGTTCTCAGTGGGTCAGGATCTGGCTGAGGAAGAGCTTGGTCCGGTCGGACTGCGGGTTGTTGAAAAACTCGTCCGGCCGGTTCTGCTCGATGACCTCGCCCTCGTCCATGAAGATCACCCGGTCGGCAACGGTCTTGGCGAAGCCCATCTCGTGGGTCACGCAGAGCATGGTCATGCCACTCTCTGCCAGCTGCACCATTGTATCCAGCACCTCCTTGATCATCTCCGGATCCAGGGCCGAGGTCGGCTCGTCGAAAAGCATGATCTTGGGGTTCATGCAAAGCGAGCGGGCGATCGCGACGCGCTGCTGCTGGCCGCCGGAGAGCTGCCCCGGATACTTCTTGGCCTGCTCCGGGATCTTGACCCGGGTCAGCATCTCCATGGCCGCGCCCTCGGCCTCCGACTTCGGGGTCTTGCGCACCCATATCGGCGCCAAGGTGCAGTTCTCCAGCACCGTCAGGTGCGGGAAGAGATTGAAGTGCTGGAACACCATGCCGACCTCGCTGCGGATCGCGTCGATCTGCTTGACGTCGTTGGTCAGCTCAACCCCGTCGACGATGATCTGGCCGCGCTGGTGCTCTTCCAGGCGGTTGATGCAGCGGATCAAGGTCGACTTACCGGAACCGGAGGGACCGCAGATGACGATCCGCTCGCCCCGGTTCACGGTCAGGTTGATGTCCTTCAGGACGTGGAACTCGCCGTACCACTTGTGGACCTCGACCATCTGGATCGCGATCTCTTCGGACATGCTGGTCTGCAAGGGGCTGGCCTGCGCCGCTTCGGACATTTTTTGCGTCTCCCCGTTCTTGGTTCCCTTGTTTATCCGCCGACTGCGGTCACCGTTTGTGGCCGGTCTCGAGCTTGCGCTCCATGTACATCGAGTAGCGCGACATGGCGAAGCAGAAGATCCAGAAGCCGACCGCCGCCACGACATAGCCTTCGACCGCGAAGCCGAGCCAGTCCGGATTGGTCGCCGCCAGCTGGACAACGCCCAGCAGGTCGAAGAGCCCGATGATCAACACCAAGGTCGTGTCCTTGAACAGGCCGATGAAGGTGTTGACGATGCCCGGAATGACGAGCTTGAGCGCCTGCGGCAGGACGATGAAGCTCATGACCTTCGGATAGCTGAGCCCCAGCGCCTGGGCCGCCTCGTACTGGCCCTTGGGAATCGCCTGCAGGCCGCCGCGGACGACCTCGGCCATGTAGGCGGCCGAGAACATCGCCACCCCGATCAGGGCGCGCAGCAGCTTGTCGAAGTTCACCCCCTCGGGCATGAACAGCGGGAACATCACCGAGGCCATGAACAGCACGGTGATCAGCGGCACGCCGCGCCAGAGCTCGATGAAGGCGACGCAGATCGCCCGGATGATCGGCATCTTCGAGCGCCGGCCCAGGGCCAATACGATGCCGATCGGCAGCGACGCGACGATCCCGACCTCGGCGATCACCAAGGTCACCATGAGACCGCCCCAGAGCGAAGTCTCGACCGGCTCCAACCCAAAGGCCCCGCCGTAGAGCAGGATGAAGGCGAGGATCGGATAGGGGATCAGAAGGAAGATCCCGGTCCACTTCTTGTAGGGCACACCGGGGATCATCAGCGCGGCCAGGCCGACGAACTGGATGATGAAGGTCAGGTTGACCCGCCACAGCTCCTCGACCGGATAGCGGCCGTAGATGAAGACCTTCGACCAGACCCGGGCGAAGACCCAGCAGGCGCCCTCGCGCGAGCAGTCGTCGCGGGTCTCGCCCGACCAGTCGGCGCTGAAGATCATCCAGTCCAGCGCCGGCACCACCAGCAGGTAGATCAGGTAGATCGAGAGGATCGTCAGCACCCAGTCGAGCGGGGTCGCAATGAGGTTGTGCCTGAGCCACCCGATCACGCCGACCTCGCTCGAGGGCGGCGGCAGATCGGGGTGCGAGCCAGGCTGGTAGTCTTGCGTTGTGTCAGCCATGGCTCAGCGCTCCACCAGTGCGATCTTCTTGTTGTACCAGTTCATGAACAGCGAGATCAGCAGGCTGACCGTCAGGTAGAAGGCCATGGTGAGGCCGATGATCTCGACCGCCTGGCCGGTCTGCATCAGGACCGTGCCGGCGAAGACCAGAACGATCTCCGGATAGGCGATCGCGGCGCCTAGGGAGGAGTTCTTGGTCAGGTTCAGGTACTGGCTAGTCAGCGGCGGCACGATGACCCGCAGGGCCTGGGGGATGATCACCAGGCGCAGGGTCAGGCCCGGCCGAAGGCCCAAGGCATAAGAGGCCTCGGTCTGGCCATGACTGACCGCGAGGATACCGGCACGCACGATCTCGCCGATGAAGGCCGCCGTGTACATCGACAGCGCGACCAGCATGGCAACGAACTCGGGCTGGATCCTGAGGCCGCCGGCGAAGTTGAAGCCCTTCAGCTCTGCGTATTCCCAGGACAGCGGGAAGCCGGTCACCAGGAAGGCGAGCAGCGGCAGGCCGAGGACGAGGCCGACGGTGGCCTTGAAGACAGGGAACTGCTCACCGGTCTCCATCTGGCGCTTCCTGGCCCAACGCGCCAGGAACACGGAGCCGATGACCGCCACGAGGAAGCCGATGACGACCAGGGAGAAACCGGACTCGAACAGAGGCCGGGGCATGTAGAGCCCGCGGTTGTTCAGGAAGAAGGAATCCCAGGCGTTGAGGCTTTGGCGCGGTCCCGGCACCGCCCGCAGCACCGCGAAGTACCAGAAGAAGATCTGCAGCAGCAGCGGCACGTTGCGGATGATCTCGATGTAGACCGCCGCCAGTCGGCTGATCAGCCAGTTGTGCGAGAGCCGCGCGACCCCGAGCAGGAAGCCCAGGATGGTCGCCAAGGCGATGCCGAAGGCAGAGACCATAAGCGTGTTGATGATCGAGACGACCATCGCCCGCCAATAGGGCGATTCGGCATTGTAATCGATCAAGGTCTGGCCGATGTCGAAGCCGGCCGTCTTGGTCAGGAAGCCGAAGCCGGAGGAGATCCCGCGGGCTTCCATGTTCGCGATCGTGTTGTTGACGAGATAGGCGCCGAACGCGATGACGCCGCCGAGCACCAGCACCTGGTAGACCAGCGCGCGAACGCGCGGATCGTTCCAGAGCACCGGCTTAGCCGGGGCTACCCCCTCTTGGGCCTGTACGGCCATGGCGCTGCCTCCCTGTTACGGCGTGCCATGATGGCCAAAGGGTTCGAGCATGCCCGGGCCCCCGCCCGGACATGCTCTACCCGCTTATTGTTTCTTGCTCCGCTTTGGGCGGACGTTCTTTAGCGTACCGGCATCGGGTACTGCAGGCCGCCGTCCTTCCACAAGGCGTTCAAGCCACGCTCCAGCTTGAGCGCGGTGTTCGGCCCGACGTTACGGTCGTAGCTCTCGCCGTAGTTGCCGACCTGCTTGATGACGTTGTAGGCCCACTCGTTCGGCAGGCCGAGGCTCTTGCCCATCTCGCCTTCGACACCGAGCAGACGCTTGATGTTCGGGTTGCTGCTCGACTTCATCTCGTCGACGTTGGCCGAGGTCACGCCGAGCTCCTCGGCTTCGACCATGGCGAAGAGGGTCCAGCGGACCACGTCGCCCCAATTGTTGTCGCCATGACGGACGACCGGGCCGAGCGGCTCCTTGGAGATGATCTCGGGCAGGATGACGTGGGCGTTCGGATCCTTCAGCTTGATCCGCTGGGCCGCCAGGCCGGAGGCGTCCGTGGTGTAGACGTCGCAGCGGCCGGCGTCATAAGCGGCCACAACCTCGTCGGCCTTCTCGAAGACCACCGGCTTGTAGTCCATGTTGTTGGAACGGAAGAAGTCGGCCATGTTGAGCTCGGTCGTGGTGCCGATGTTGACACAAACCGAAGCGCCGGCCAGCTCCTTGGCGCTCTTGATGCCGAGATCGCTGCGCACCATGAAGCCCTGGCCGTCATAGTAGTTGACGCCGACGAAATCGAGACCCAGCGACGTATCGCGAACCAGAGTCCAGGTGGTGTTGCGCGACAGGACGTCGACTTCGCCCGACTGCAGAGCGGTAAAGCGCTCTTTCGCGGACAGCGGCGTGTACTTGACCTTGCTGGCGTCACCGAAGATGGCGGCTGCGACCCCGCGGCAGACGTCGACATCGAGGCCGGTCCAGTTTCCCGCGGTGTCCGGGTTGGAGAAGCCCGGCAGACCCTGGCTGACGCCGCACTGCACGGAGCCCTTGCCCCTGACGTCGTCGAGGGTGCCGGCCGAGGCGGCGGTCGAGAGACCGACGGCTGCTGCGGCGGCAAAAAGAGCCTTAGCGAATTTCATGTGATTGACCTTCCCTGTTGAACCGAATTCCTTGTCGGAGGGATGTCACCTCGGCAGAGGGCCAAATCTTAAGATCCGGGCCGTCCCCTGAAGGCGCTCCCACAGTGACGGAAGATGTAACATTCGACCGGGAAAGGCAACAGCCGCAAGACGCAGGCTTTCCCTGCGGTCTTAAC
>JASJAL010000367.1 GCA_030067055.1 Kiloniellales bacterium
TGGCTGATCGTCCTGCTGACCCTGCTGCTGGGCGTCCTGATCATCATTCCGATCGGCGGGGCCGACATGCCGGTCGTGATCTCGATGCTGAACTCCTACTCGGGCTGGGCCGCCTGCGGCATCGGCTTCACCCTGGAGAACAACCTGCTGATCATCACCGGGGCCCTGGTCGGCTCCTCCGGCGCCATCCTCAGCTACATAATGTGCAAGGGGATGAACCGCTCCTTCTTCAACGTCATCCTCGGCGGCTTCGGGGCCGAGGGCGGCGCGGCGGCGCAGGATCTCGGCGACAAGACGGTCAAGCCGGGCTCGGCCGACGATGCCGCCTTCATCATGAAGAACGCCGGCTCGGTCATGATCGTCCCGGGTTACGGCATGGCCGTGGCCCAGGCCCAGCACGCCCTGCGCGAGATGGCCGATCTTCTGAAGAAGGAGGGCGTTGAGGTGCGCTACGCCATTCACCCTGTGGCGGGCCGGATGCCGGGGCACATGAACGTCCTCCTGGCCGAGGCCAACGTACCCTACGACGAGGTCTTCGAGATGGAGGAGATCAATCGCGACTTCGCCTCGACCGACGTCTCCTTCGTCATCGGCGCCAACGACATCACCAATCCGGCCGCCAAGAACGACCCGGCCTCGCCGATCTACGGCATGCCGATCCTGGAGGTCGAGAAGTCCCAGACCGTGCTCTTCGTGAAGCGCTCCTTGAGCCCGGGCTACGCCGGCATCGACAACAGCCTGTTCTACGCCGACAACACCATGATGCTCTTCGACGATGCGAAGAAGATGTGCGAGCACATCGTCAAGGCGCTGGAGGCTTAGGGGACTGGGTGGGCTGTCGTCTCGACCGTGGGCTGCTGATAGAGGCTCGACGGGCAACAGACGAGTGAGCAAAGTATCTGCGCCTGCCTTGAGCAGGCGGAGATGCTGATTACTAGCGGTTCTGGAGAGGGGACGCCCGGCGACGGCGTCCCGTTGGCGCTTGTGCGCTAGAAGCCTTCGCGCTCCATACGCTTGCGCAGCAGCTTGCGGTAGCGGCGCACCGCCTCGGCCTGCTCGCGCTTGCGGCGCTCTGAGGGCTTCTCGTAAGAGCGGCGCAGCTTCATCTCACGGAAGATCCCCTCGCGCTGCATCTTCTTTTTCAGCGCGCGGAGGGCTTGGTCGACGTTGTTGTCGCGAACATGTACGTGCACGGCCCTTCAAGTCTCCTTCGGGACCTCGGGTTAACGAAATCTTGCCAGGCTGGCGGCTTGTCGTTCCGGCGAGCGGACAATCGTCTTGGTCCGCGACGGTCGGACCGCGCCGGGGCCGAGTAGGTAGCACAGCCATCGGAGCTTTGGAAGGCGAATTTTCGGCCGGATTCGCGGTGTGCCTGCGGCTTTACCTTGGCCCTTCGCCAACTCATATTGCAGATATGGCCATTCTCAAGATCGCCCGCATGGGTCATCCCGTTCTCAGCCGCCGGGCCGCGCCGGTCGAGGACCCGCGCGCCCCCGGCATCCGCCAACTGGTCTCCGACATGATCGAGACCATGGAGGATGCCCCGGGCACCGGGCTGGCCGCGCCCCAGGTCCACGTGCCCTTGCGGCTGGTGATCTTCAAGGTCGAGGCCGGGCGGGCCAGCCGCGAGGACGGGCCCGGGTCGAAGGCCGCGGGGGAGGGCGGGGTCCCGCTGACCGTCCTGATCAATCCGGAGATCGAACCGCTGGGCGAGGACAAGGTCTTGGGCTGGGAAGCCTGCCTCTCGGTGCCTGAGCTGGCCGGAGAGGTGCCCCGCTACACGGCGATCCGCTACCGCGGCCTGGATCCCGAGGGCCGGACGATCGAGCGCGAGGCCGAGGGCTTCCATGCCCGGGTGGTGCAGCACGAGTGCGACCATCTGGACGGGATCCTCTATCCCCAGCGCATGCTCGACCTCAAGAAGCTAGTCTTTGCCTCCGAGCTGCGCCACTTGGCCGGTGCCGAGGCCGCGGACTGAGCGCGGAAAGGAGAACAGCTTTGGACATTGAGTCGACCCGGCGCAGGCTCCTGGACGCCACCCTCAACCACGTGCCCTTCGATGGCTGGACCATGACCGCGCTGCAGCGGGCGGCAGCCGACCTGGACTTAGACGCGGCAACCGCGGTCAACGCCTTCCCCGGCGGCGCGGCCGAGCTGATCGCCTTCCACAGCGCGGAGGCGGACCGGCGGATGCTGGACGCGCTGCAGCCCCTGGACCTGCCGGGGATGCGGGTTCGCGATCGCATCGCCGCGGCGGTCCGTCTGCGTCTCGAGCAGAATACCGCCCATCGCGAGGCGATCCGCCGCGCCCTAGCCTTCCTCGCCCTACCGCAGAACGGGCCCTTGGGGCTCAAGTGCCTCTACCGCACGGTCGATGCCATGTGGTACGCCGCCGGCGACACCTCGACCGACTACAACTTCTACACCAAACGGCTCCTGCTTTCCGGGGTCTACAGCTCGACCCTGCTGTTCTGGCTGAACGACGAGTCCGAGGATTTCGCCGAGACCTGGGCCTTCCTGTCGCGGCGCATCGACGAGGTCTTGAAGATCGGCGGCAATCTGGGCAAGGGGGTCAAGTCCCTGCTCGATCTCCCCGACCGCATGTTCCGCTTCCGCCCCGGAAGCATGCGGCGCTAAACTGCGCTTTTTCCTGGTCCATTGGGCGGAGATCGACCCGACGGCGTCGGCCTCTGGGCGACGTCCGGCCTGCGTCGGTTCAGTCGTCGCTGCGCGGCGCCAGCCGGGTGACGTGGCCCATCTTGCGGCCGGGCCGGGCTTCGGTCTTGCCGTAGAGGTGCAGCTTCTGGTTCCGGTCGCTCAGCTGCGTCCGCCAACCCGCGGCCTCGTCGCCCAGCAGGTTGCGCATGACGGCGTCCGAGTGGTGATCGCTCGAGCCCAGCGGCAGGCCCATCACCGCGCGCACGACCTGCTCGAACTGCGAGGTGACGCAGGCGTCGAGGGTCCAGTGGCCCGAGTTGTGCGGCCGCGGCGCCAGCTCGTTGACCAGCACCTCGCCGTCCTCGGTGACGAACATCTCGACGGCGAGCAGGCCGACCAGATCGAGCGCTTCGGCCAGCCGCCGGGCGATGGCCTCGGCCCGTTCGGCGACCTGGGGCGTGATTCTCGCCGGCGCGATGGTGGTCCGCAGGATGTGTCCTTCGTGCTGGTTCTCGACCGGCGGGTAGTCGGCCATCTCGCCGTCCAGCCCGCGCGCGACGATGACCGAGACCTCCAGCTTGAAGTCGACGAAATCCTCCAGGATGCCCTGAGCGTCCGGGTTGTTGCCGGCCATCTCGGCCCAGGCCGTGGCCGGGTCGCTCTCGGCTTCCAGGCGCACCTGGCCCTTGCCGTCGTAGCCCAGCCGGGTGGTCTTGAGCACCGCCGGCGTGCCGAAGTCGCGCAGATGGCGGGCCAGGGCCTCGGGGCCGTCCACGGCGGCATAGCGCGCCGTCGCCACCCCCTGGTTGCCGCAGAAATCCTTTTCGCGCAGGCGGTCCTGGCAGACCGCCAGGACTTCGGGACCCGGCCGTACGGAGACCGAGCGGGCCAGAGCTTCGACAGTTGGCAGCGGGATGTTCTCGAACTCGAAAGTGACGACGTCGACCGCCTTCGCGAATTCGGCGAGCGCGGCTTCGTCGTCGTAGGCGGCCTGGGTAAACAGCGGGGTCACCTGGCTGGCCGGGCAGTCCGCCTCGGGGCAGTAGATGTGGCTGCGGTAGCCCAGGGCCGCGGCCGCCAGGGCGGTCATGCGCCCGAGCTGGCCGCCGCCCAGAATGCCCAGGGTCGCCCCGGGCGCCAGAGGGTTCGGCGCGGACTGGGCCGTGTTGGGGTCCTCAGTCATCGTCGGCCGGGGCCTCGGCGACGCCGTCGCTCTGCCGGGATCGCCAGGCGTCGAGCGCCTCGGCCACACCGGGGTCCGAGAGGGCGATGACGGCCGCAGCCAACAGGGCGGCGTTGATCGCGCCGGCCTTGCCGATCGCCAGGGTGCCGACCGGGACGCCGCCGGGCATCTGGACGATCGACAGCAGGCTGTCCATGCCCTTCAGGGCCTGGCTCTCGACGGGAACTCCGAAGACCGGCAGCGGCGTCATGGCGGCGACCATACCCGGCAGATGCGCCGCGCCACCGGCGCCGGCGATGATTACCTTCAGACCCCGGTCGCGGGCCCCGGTCGCGTAGTCGACCATCCGCTTCGGAGTCCTGTGGGCGGATACGATCCGGGTCTCATGGGCCACGCCGAGGCCTTCCAGGGTCTCCGCCGCGTGGCGCAGCGTGCCCCAGTCAGACTGGCTGCCCATGATGATTCCAACCGCTGCCTGTCCGTCCGGCATCGACCCCTCGACTCCTGTCCGTTTCGCCCCTGTAGGCGGAGCCGGGCGCATTATTGGGAATCGCCGGTTGGGTGGCAAGCCGGGCTGGGACCTCGCGGCAGGATGGTGGCTAGGCCATAGGTTTATCGTTTGCCAAGCCGAGTGGCCCCGCCCATAGTCTGGCGCGGAGCGTGCAGAAACTGGTGGGCTATGCGGGTACGCGATACCTCGACACCCCGGGGACCGACCGGCGTCTCGGCCGGCAAGGACCGGGCCGCCAAGACGCCCACCGAGGGGCCTGAGGCATCCTCGGCGCCCCGCGATGTCGCGACCCTGGCCGGGATCCCCGAGGCCGAGCTGACTCCCAAGGTGCGGGCGGCCATCGACCGCCTGCTTTCCGACGTGTCCCACCTGCGCGAGGAACTGGAGCTCGCCAAGCGGCGGATCCAGCATCTCGAAGACCTTGCCGATCAAGACGTCCTGCTTCCGGTCGCCAACCGGCGCGCCTTCGTCCGCGAGCTCAGCCGGCTGATGGCCTTCGCCGAGCGCTATGGGACTCAGGGCAGCGTGCTCTACTTCGACATCAACGGCATGAAGGAAATCAACGACAACCTCGGCCACGGCGCCGGCGACGCCGCGCTGCGCCACGTCGCCGAGGTCCTGGTCGGCAACGTCCGGGCTTCCGACATGGTCGGCCGGCTCGGCGGCGACGAGTTCGGGGTGATCCTATCGCAATCCGACCAGGACGCGGCCCGGGTCAAGGCCGAGCGGCTCGCCCAGGCGATCCTGTCCCGGCCGCTCGAGTGGGAAGGCCAGCGACTGGATATCGAGATCTCCTTCGGGACCTACAGCTTCGCGGGCGGCGAGAGCGTGGACGACGCCTTGGCCGCCGCCGATCACGCGATGTACCGGCACAAGAAAACCCGCGGCGGTGACAGCTGACCACCGGGTTCGCGCCGCCGGCAGAGGGACCGCCTCAGGCGATGATATCGGGCAGAAGCCGGCTCTCCAGCTGCAGGATCTGGTCCTTCAGCATGAGCTTCCGCTTCTTCAGGCGCTTGACCTGAATCTGGTCGAAAGGCGCCTCTTCCGAGATCCTGGCGATGACATCGTCGAGGTCGCGGTGCTCACTCTTGAGCTGGCTCAGCCTCTCTCTGATCAACTCGATCTCGCGCTCTTCCATGCTTGCCGTGTACCAAAACACCCCCCGAATCGGCACGGCCAACCGGGAGTCCCAGTCTAGCGGTTTCCGGAGCCGGAGGGGAGTCCTCGGGTGGCGGTTGAACCGGCCGCGGCTTTGCCCGAGACTGCCTGCCGCGCATCAAGGTTAAGGGCAGGCCATGGCAGAGGCGAAGCGGATCGGACTCCTGACCAGCGGCGGCGATTGCGCCGGGCTGAACGCGGTCATCCGGGCCGTGGTCGAACGCGCCGTGTTGGGCTACGGCTGGCAGGTCGTCGGCATACGGAACGGCACCGACGGCCTGCTGTCTCGTCCGGTCGCCGCCGAGGTGCTCGGGCTCTCGCGCTTCACCGGCGAGATCCTCCGCCGGGCCGGCACGATTCTCGGCACCACCAACAAGGGGGACCCCTTCGACTACGAGCAGCCGGACGGCAGTCGGGTGGACCTCAGCGACCGCATCCTCGAGGGCCTGGCGCAGCTCAAGATCGATGCCCTGATCGGCATCGGCGGCGACGGCAGCCTGCATATCCTGCGCCGCCTAGCCCTCAAGGGCGGCATCAACCTTGTCGGCATCCCCAAGACCATCGACAACGACGTCGGGGCGACGGAGATCTCCATCGGCCACTGGAGCGCGGTCCACGTCGCGACCGAGGCGCTCGACAACCTGCAGCCGACGGCGGCCGCCCATTCCCGGGTCATGGTACTCGAGGTCATGGGGCGTGACGCCGGACATATCGCTCTGACCGCGGGTATCGCCGGTGGCGCCGATGTGATCCTGATCCCGGAGCTGCCCTACCAGATCGAGCGGATCGCAGCGAAGATCGAGAAACTCAAGGCGCAGGGCCGGAACTTCGCCCTGGTCGTGGTCGCCGAGGCGGTCAAGACCGAGGACGGCACCGCTGTGCGCACCCAGCAGGCCGGCGGCAAGCAGACCTACGGCGGCATCGGCCACTACATCGGCCAGCG
>JASJAL010000368.1 GCA_030067055.1 Kiloniellales bacterium
GCAAGTAGGAACTGGCGCCGAATGGTAATGAGTTGCTTCCCGTAATCCAGTTTCGATACAGATCTCGTATAGGGAACCAACAACAAGCGTCAAGTCGGGGGGGCAAATGAGTTTCCTTACTGTCGCCTGGCCGATGATTTCGTCGATGGGCTTTCTTCTCGGTATTATGCATTTTCTGATTTGGTGGCGGGATCGCCAGCAATACGCGTTGCTGCTTGCGTCCATCATGGCCTGTGCGGCGGGGTCGTTGACTCTTCTCGAACTCGGGACAATGACGGCGACCTCACTGGAAGGTTATCAGACTCTGGTTCTTTGGACGGTCCCAGCTACCTTCGGGATCTTGGTTCCGATGACGTGGTTCGTGGTCTTCTATCTTGGAACCGCGCGGCAATGGCTTGCGATGACGATCACCGCCTTGTGGATCGGGGCTTTGATTGTCAATTTTGCGACACCCGGCGACGGAAATCTGGTCTTTACGTCCATAACTGCCTTGCGTACTGAAACCACCTTCTGGGGCGATCCCTTCGTCGTGGCAGACGGGGTTGTCAACCCGCTGACCTACTTCGCCCATATTGCGAGCGTCATAATCGTGGTTTTCGTAGCCGACGCTGCGTTGGCGGCCTACCGCCGCGGGCTCCAGCGAAAAGCCGCAATAATTGGCGGATCGATACTCTTCTTCACCGTGATTGCCGGCATTCACACCCCATTGGTCGACACAGGAATGGTGCGCACGCCATACTTGATCGGCTTTTTCTTCGTCGCGATCACTGTGGCCATGGCGCTTGAGCTTGTCGACCAAGCTGTGCGGGCCGGCATCTACGGACGCGAACTGGCGTCCTGGGAGAAGAAGTGGACAACACTGCTCAATGAGATCCAACTTGCGGTGGTGGGGCTCGACCAAAGCGGCCGAATCAACTACGTCAATCCCTTTTTTCGAGACACTTCGGGTTTCTCCCAGGCGCACCTCCTTAAGCGCTCAGCTGCGAGTCTAATCCCGAAGAGCCACCGAGCTCGGTTCGAAAAGTGGCTTGCCGAAGCTCCCCAAGTAGGGCCAGGAACGGGTCTCCAGTTCCCGCTCGAGACCGCGTCAGGTGACCACCGCGAGATCGTTTGGTCGACCGTTACCTTGCGAGATGGACACGGTGAATATGCCGGTTTGCTCAGCATCGGCGAGGACATCTCCGACCGACTCCAGACGCAGAAAGAGCTGCAACGGAGCCAGGTCGAAATCGAACATTTGACGCGGGCGCTCATCGTTGGCGAGCTTGGATCGACGTTGGCGCATGAACTCAATCAGCCGCTTGCCGCAATTCTTTCCAACGCGCAAGCGGCGAAGCGCCTGCTCAAACAGGGTTCGGTCAACTTGGAGGATATCCAGGAGATCCTTACTGATATCGTTGCAGACGATCGGCGGGCCGGCGAGGTGATCGACCGGATGCGGACTATGCTGAAAAAGGGCAAGGGCACATCCGAGGTTTTCGACCTCAATGACGCTATTGAAGAGGCGCTCCACTTAGTCGAGGGCGAAAGGAAGAAGTCTGGCACGACGATAGACCTCCAGCTTGCCGTCAGCCCACTCATGGTCAGCGCCGGACGTGTAGAAATTCAACAGGTGATGATAAACCTCGTCGTGAATGCGCTACGGGCAGTCACCACTCAGCCGCCGGGAGAGCGACGCATTCAGATCGAAACCGCCAATTCCGCTGGATTAGCCTCGATCGCGATCGAGGACAATGGCCCCGGGGTGTCGAAAGCCGTCGAGCGGCGCCTTTTTCAACCCCTTTTCTCCACATCGAGTTCTGGCTTGGGTATGGGCCTGGCTATATCGCGCCGCATCATCGCAGCGCACGACGGCTCCATCAAACTCTCCAAAGGCAAGCTAGGTGGTGCTCGGTTTGAGGCTACGATACCCTTGTTGGCGCAACTGCAAGATGCTGTCGATGCCTGATGACTTGATGGGCCCACAACGACGTTAGAGGCTGATTGTTTGTAGGCTTATGACGGAATAGTCGAAACGAGTGAGGAATTAGGGACCATGTCGGCCTCTGTACACGAGCTCAGAGACAGCTCCACGCGTTCCGACCCCTGCAGGAGGGTGTTCGTTGTCGATGATGATGACTCGATGCGTCGGGCATTGTCGCGCCTGCTGAAGGCTTCGGGGTACGAGGTAATGGACTTCGCTGACGCGGAGTCGTTTTTGGATGCTCCCCTGCCGAAGCGAACATCTTGCGCGATTCTCGACTTGCATCTACCGGCTCTTGACGGGCTCGAAATCCAGGCCGAGCTGTCACGTCGCGGCTGCAGCATTCCAGTGATTTTTCTTACGGGCCACGGCGACATACCAACGACCGTCGAGGCAATGCGGGGCGGGGCGGTCAATTTTTTGCAAAAGCCCGTGGACGAAGAGGCCCTTCGAAATGCGATCGAAAGCGCGCTCGAGGTCTCAGCAGCGACCATAAGCCAAGAGCGTGAGCTTGAGCGCACACGTCGACTTCTCGCCAATCTCACGCCCCGCGAGTTCGAGACCCTTCGCTGCGTTATCTCGGGCGCGCCGAACAAGGTCATCGCCTATCGCCTCGGAATTACCGAACGAACCGTGAAGGCGCACCGCAGCCAAGTGATGGGCAAGATGCAGGTCAGATCTGTTGCGGAGCTCATCCGAAGCGTCGAACCTCTCGGGGTGGAGCCCAACAGGGGTTAGGCACCTCTTGCTTCAGGCTGGTCTTGATCAGGAGTTATGGCTCAGGCTGACTCAATTTGAGCCGTTCTAGTCGTGAGAGGCGGTCGACCGCTAGACCACCTAATTGTCCTCAAGGTCAATATCCAAAGCTGGGCATTTCGGGTTTTGTTCCCTGAATTGTCGCCCGTGGCAGTTCCAGGAGGGGCTGCCGGGTAGGGCGGGGAGAGCGAATGACCACCGAACCTGTGGCCTATGCGGATCGCTCGGTCGTGGTCTGCCACGAGTGCGACGCGCTGTACCAGCGAGTGGCCACGGCCAAACCGGCCAAGGCCAAGTGCTCTCGCTGTGGCGCCGTCCTTTACCGGATCAAGCCCAACAGCATCGACCGCTCGCTCAGCCTGCACCTCGCAGCACTGTTGTTCCTTTTTCTCTCCAACATGTTCGTCTTCATGACCTTCAAGCTCGAAGGCCGAGAGCAGGTGAACACTCTGATCTCGGGAGTCATCGAGTTCTATAACCAGGGCCTGTGGGCGCTGGCGCTGCTCGTGCTCTTGGCGACGATCCTGATTCCGCTGATCAAGGTGCTGAGCACGATCTACGTTCTGGTCGCCGTGCGCTACGACCTGCCGGCGCCGCAGCTCAATAAGGTCTTCCGCTACATCGAGATCATGCACCCCTGGGCGATGATGGAGGTCTACCTCCTCGGCGTGCTGGTCGCGATCGTGAAGCTCTCGGACATGGCAACCATCGAGTTCGGGACTGCGCTTTACTGCTTCGTCGCCCTCATCGTTCTGATGGCCGCGGGCGAGGCGGCCCTCGATCCCGACGAAGTCTGGGAGCGCATCGACCGGCGCCGGAATCTAGGGCAAAAGGCGCCTGCCGCGCCGCCGCCCGAATCTGCGCGCACGCGTCCCTTCGGCTGCCACACTTGTGGCCTGGTGACTCACCTCAATCGGGCCGCAGAAGCACAGCATCCGCACTGTGAGCGCTGCGGTACCGCCCTGCACTGGCGCAAGACAAACGGGATCAACCGGGCCTGGGCGCTAGTGATCACCGGCTTCATCCTCTATATCCCGGCGAACGTCTATCCGATCATGACCGTGATCTCCTTCGGCAAGGGGGCGCCGGACACCATCATGAGCGGGGTGATTCACCTGATCGAAGCCGAGATGTGGCCGCTCGCCCTGCTGGTTTTCTTCGCCAGCGTGACGGTGCCGGTCATGAAGCTGCTCGGCATGATCTTCCTCTTGGTCTCCGTACAGCTCAAATCCAGCTGGCGGCCAAGAGACCGGACCCTGCTCTACAGGATCGTCGAGGCGGTGGGCCGCTGGTCGATGATCGACATCTTCATGATCTCGATTCTCGCCGCATTGGTGAAGCTGGGGGCGATCGCCACCATCGAGCCCGGGGTCGGTGCGACATCCTTCGCCGCCGTCGTCGTGATCACAATGATCGCGGCGATGTCCTTCGATCCGCGGTCGATCTGGGATGCCATGGAAGAAGGGCGCAAAACGAAAGCTATCGAGGAGAGGGCGGCAAGTGTCACAGCAACCTGAAGCACCCGAGGTCGCGCTCGAAGAGCGCCGCGGGATCTCCATAATCTGGCTGATCCCGGTGGTTGCCGGCGCGATCGCGATCTGGCTCGCCTATACCACGATCTCCGAGCAGGGACCGGAGATCACGATTTCCTTCAAGACCGCGGCGGGGCTCGAGCCCGGCAAGACCAAGGTCAAGTTCAGAGAGGTAGAAGTCGGGCTGGTCGACGAGGTCGACATCAAGGATGACCTCTCGGGGGTCGTTCTCAAGGCGACCTTGGACAAGTCCACGACGCCGCACCTGAACGACGAGACCCGGTTCTGGGTGGTTCGTCCGCGGTTGGGGGCCGGCGGCGTCTCCGGCCTCGGCACGTTGGTCTCGGGCGCCTACGTCGAGATCGATCCGGGCGGCGGCGAGCCGCGGCGGGATTTCGTTGGTCTTGAGGTGCCGCCGGTCATCACCTCGGACGTGCCAGGGACTCAGTACCGCCTCAAGTCGGACCGCTTAGGTTCGCTTGGGCCTGGCGATCAGATTACCTTCCGAGGCATCCGGGTCGGGCAGATTCTCGGGTACGAGCTGAACGATGACAACTCCGGGGTCACCTTCCTGGCCTTTATTCAGGCGCCGCACGACCAGTTGGTGCGCGACGACTCGCGTTTTTACAACGCCAGCGGACTCCAGATCCAAGTCGGGGCCGAGGGCTTCGAAGTAAAGACCGAGAGCCTCGAGGCGCTGCTCGCCGGCGGAATCGTGTTTAGCACCCCGCTGGGTGCGATCCGGCAGGAACAAAGCGCTCCCGATACCGAATTCGTGCTCTACGAAAGCGAGGAGAGCGTCGAAGAGGCGGAAATCGAAGAGCGTGTTCCGCTCTTGCTCTATTTCGACGGCTCGGTTCGTGGCCTCAACGCCGGCGCGCCGGTCGAGCTCAGGGGACTACGGATCGGCACAGTGAAGGACGTGCGCCTGGAATACAATGCGGACGACAAGTCTTTCCGAGTTCCCGTCGTCATCACCATCGAACCGTCTCGAATCACCATACTGGGCGAGCGCGAGACCACGCCTTATGGCGGCCTCGACGGGTTCGTAGAGCGTGGCCTGCGGGCTCAGCTGCGCTCGGGCAACCTGCTGACCGGTCAGCTATTAGTCGCCCTGGATTTCTTCCCGGATGCGCCGCCGGAAAAGGTGGACTACAACGACGTCTATCCGATCTTGCCGACAATTCCCTCGGAGATCGAACAGCTCACCCGCTCGGTGGGCGATGTTCTCGAGAAAGTAGCGAACCTGCAGCTAGAGGAGCTGGTCGGCGATCTGCGCGCCACGGTTCAATCGGCCCAGAAGCTGGTCTCCTCGCCGGAGGTCACCGAAGCAGTCGCCAATCTCAACCGTTCGCTCCAGAGCGTGGAGAGCGTTCTCGGCAAGGTCAACAAGGAGGTCGGACCGCTGGTTGAAAGCCTGCGCAAGACCTCCGAGGCGGCCGAGGCGACCTTGGTCTCTACCGAAAGCATGGTCGGCGAGAATTCACAGATTCGCTATGATCTGTCCCAGCTCCTGCAGGAGCTGACCGAGGCGGCGCGCTCGATTCGGTTGCTGGCCGACTACCTCGAGCAGAATCCGAGTGCGCTCTTGAGCGGCAAAGGGGGCCCCAACGAATGACCCAGACCACACGCCCGCGTCACGTCGGTCTCCTGGCCTTGCTGGCGGTGACCTGTATCCTGGCAGCCTGCGCCGAGAGCCAGCCCTCGCGCTTCTACTTGCTTTCGAGCCTGCCTCCGGCGGAGGCCAGCGGTTCGGGCAAGCCGCTGTCGGTTGGGGTCGGGCCAATCTCCATGCCGGAGTACCTTAACCGCCCGCAGATCGTGACCCGCGAGACCGACACCAAGCTGGCGCTGGCCGAGTTCGATCGCTGGGGCGAGCCGCTCGGAGAGCTTTTCAGCCAGGTCATGGCGGCGAACCTCTCCTCGCTCCTCAAGACCGAGCGCGTCTACAGCCTGCCCCGCCGCCGTACCGCCAGCCTCGACTATCAGGTGGAGATCGATGTTTATCGCTTCGATGCCGACCAAGCGGGGCTGGTCCATTTGACCGCGCGTTGGTCGCTCTATGGCAAGGGCGGAAAGAAGTTGCTTGAGACCGGTACGGTGAGCTTCACCGAGCCAGGCGGCCGGAGCCCGGATGCCCTGGCCGATGGCATGAGCCGCGTGGTCGAGCGCTTCAGCCGCAGCATCGCCAGTGAAATCG
>JASJAL010000369.1 GCA_030067055.1 Kiloniellales bacterium
AGGAAGCCGAGTTCCTTCATCAGGTCGCCGATCACCTTCTCCTGGCCCTCCAGGAAGGCGACGAACTTGTCGTCCGCGTTGAAGATGTTGACCCAGCCGTTGCGGGCGCGGACCGCTTCCCACTCCGGGGTGTCGTACATCTTCTCCAGGGCCGCCACGAAGGCCTGCTTCTTGTCGTCGGACAGGCCCGGCGCCCCGAAGAAGCCGCGCCAGTTGACGAACTGTGCGTCCGCGCCCTCTTCCTTGCAGGTCGGCACGTCCGGCGCGTCCTTCAATCGCTCGGCCGCGGTAACGCAAAGGATGCGGACCTGGCCCTGCTTGGACATCTCGGCCGCCTCGCCGAAGCCGGTGGACAGTGCCTGGATCTCCTTCGACAGCAGCCCGGCCATGGCCTTGCCGCCGGCGTCGTAGGGGATGTACTTGACCTTGGTCGGCTCGGCGCCGGCCGCCTTCATGACCAGGGCCGCGACGATGTGGTCCATGCCGCCGGCCACCGAGCCGCCGCCGACCGCCACCTTCTTCGGGTCCGCCTTGTAGCGGGCGACCAGGTCGCCGAAGTCCTTGATGTCGGACTCGGTGTTGACGACGAAGGCGGCGTAGTCGCCGATGGTCCCGGCGATCGGCGTCAGGTCGCGGAAGGACTGCGGGAAAACCTTCTGCAGCGAGCGGATGACGATCGGCGTCGAGTTGACCATCAGGGTGCCCTGCTGCTTCTTGGCGGTCTCGATCAGGTGGGCGATGGCCTTGCCGCCGCCGCCGCCCGACATGTTCTCGTAGGACGCCTTGCCGACGATGCCCGCCTTGGTCAGGGCCTCGCCGGTGCCGCGCGCCGTGCCGTCCCAGCCGCCGCCGGCGCCGCCGGGGATCAGGAAATGGATGGATTCGATGTCGGCGGCCTGGCCCTGGCCGGCCAGACCGAGGCCCAGGGCTAGGGGCAGGGCCAGGAAAACCCGGCGAGTTGTTCGTCCAGAAAGCATTTCGATGACCTCCCTCAAGGATCTGACTTTTCTGTCGTTGCTTGGACTATAGACCAGCATCCGGGCCGTCGTAGGTCCAGCGATATTCGGGCGGGGTCGGGCCCTTGTTGCGGCCGCCCTGCTGTATCTGCTCCCAGGCGTGGGCCAGGATCCCGACCGAGCGGGACAGGCAGAACAGCCCTCGGGCCAGGGGCGGCGGGCAGCCCAGCTCGGCGAAGATCACCGCCGTTGCGCCGTCGATGTTCATTGGCACGGGCTTGCCCTTTTCGGTTCTCAGGGTGGCTTCGACCGCGCGTCCGATCTCGGCGAAGCGGCCGGCCACCACGCCGGCCGCGGCGGCCTCGTCGACCAGGGCCAGAAGCCGCGGCGCCCGGGGGTCGACCGGGGTATGGAAGCGGTGGCCGAAGCCGGGGATGAAGCGGCCCCTCGCAACGCGCCAGTCCGTCAGAGCCTCGGCGACGGCGGCATCAAGGGCTTCCCCCCGCTCGATCCGCCCGGCGATCGCGACGTAGAGCTCGACCGCCTGTTCGCCGGCGCCGCCGTGAACGTCGCCCAGCATGTTGACCGCGCTGGCCAGGGCATTGTTCAGGTCCAGGCCGCAGGTCACGGCCATGCGTGCCGCGGCGATCGAGGGCGCCTGTGGGCCATGGTCGACCGCGGCGACCAGGGCCGCCTCCAGCAGCTTCGCCTCGCCCGGCTCGGGCACACGGCCCATGGTCAGCAGCCAGATCATCTGCGGGAAGCTGAGCTTGCCGATCAGATCCTCCACGGGCTGGCCGCGGAAGGCGATGCGGCCCGGCTCCATGTCGATGATGGCGGTCCGCCACCAGTCGGCGACCGCGGGGTCTCGGGTCTCGGGTCCGGTCATATCGTGCCCTCCCTCTTCAAGGTCTCGATCTCCGCCTCGCTCAGGCCCAGGGCGCCGTAGATCTCCGCGTTGTCCGCCCCCAGGGTCGGCGGCGGCGCCTCGGCCGCAGGCGCCGCGCGGTCGAGCTTGACCCCGGTGCGCAGGACGCGAACCTCGCGCTCGGCGCCCGGTACCGCCTCGAAGCGGGCGATCATGCCGCGCTCGGCGATCTGCGGATGCTCCAGGATGTCGGGCACCGTGAAGACCGCGCCGGACGGCACCCCCAGGCGGTTCAACTCCCGCGCCCAGTCTCGCGCCGGCTTGGCCGCCAGGCGCTCCTCCAGTTGGGCCTTGAGGGCGAAGCGATTGGCCTTGCGGTCCTCGCGGGTCCGGTAGTCCGGGTGTGCGAGCAGCTCCTCCCGGCCGAGGTGGCGGCAGAGGATCTCCCATTGCTCCTGCTTGTTGGCGGCGATGTTGAGCAGGCCCTCGGCGGTCTCGAAGGCGCCGGAGGGCGCCGAGGTGACGTTCTCGTTGCCCTGGGGCTGCGGCCGCACCCCGGCGATCAGCCAGTTGGAGACCGCCCAGCCCATCGTCGCCAGAGTCGCCTCCAGCATGGAGACGTCGATGAAGGTCCCGCCGCCGCCCTCGCGCCCGTTCAGCGCGGCGGCGATGGCGAAGGCCGCGGTCAGGCCGCCGATGGTATCGCAGATCGGATAGCCGACCCGGTAGGGCGCCGTCTCCGGCGCGCCGGTGATGCTCATCACGCCGGACAGGCCCTGGATGATCTGGTCGTAGGCCGGCAGGTCGCGCAGCGGCCCGTCCTGGCCGAAGCCGGAGATCGCGCAGTAGACAAGACTCGGGTTCTCCGCTTTCAAAACCTCGTAGCCGACCTCCAGGCGCTCCATTACGCCGGGTCGAAAGTTCTCGACCAGGACGTCCGCACTCCGAACCAAGCGCTTCAGCAGGTGCTTGCCTGCGCCGCTCTTGAGGTTGAGCGTCACCGACTTCTTGCCGGCGTTCTGGGCCAGGAAGGAGACTCCCATCAGCCTGTCGTTCAGGTCCGGGTCGGCGCCGAGTTGACGGGCCAAGTCGCCGCGCCCGGGCACCTCGACCTTGATCACCTCGGCGCCGAGGTGGGCCAGTTGATGGCAGCAGAAGGGACCCGCCAGGACGTTGGTCAGGTCGAGGACCCGGATGCCCTCGAGCGGTCGCAACATGGAAAATCCTTCCCTGATGGTCCAGGCAGCGACGGCGGTCGCACGGTCGTGCCGGGCAAGATAGCAAGGAGCCAACTGTCGGTCAGCGCCCCTTGGTCGGCCGCGGCTCTCTGGGGACGGGCCTGGATAGCTGCTATAGTCAGGCGGGGAAAAGACGGGGGGACGCCATGAAGGCAATCAAGCTCATCGCGGCAGCTTTGCTGCTGACGTCACCGGCCTGGGCCAATCCGGCCGCCGACAAGAGAGACTGCGCCGGCTACCGGCTCGATTCCGCGGGCCGGATTGCCGCCTGCACGCGGGCTATAGAGTCGGGCCAGTTCGAGTCGCACGAGCTGTCCTGGATGTACCGCAAGCGCGGACTCAATCACAGCTACCTGGACCAGGAAGAGCAGGCCCTGGCAGACCTCGCCAAGGCCTTGGAGATAGATCCGCAGGATCCCGAGACCTATCGAGCGCGGGCCAGTGTCCAATCCTCCATCAGGCAGTTCGAGGCGGCGCTTGCCGACTACGGCAAGGCGCTCGAGCTCGACCCGCGCGATGCCTCGACCTACTACCGGCGCGGCGTGATGCATGCCCGTTTGGACAAGTACGACGAGGCCATGGCGGACTACAACAAGGCCCTGAATTTAAATCCAAACCTTACCGAGCCTTACAACACCCGAGGGCACCTGCATGTCCGCATGGAGGCCTTCGATTCCGCGGTTTCGGATTTCAACGAGGTGCTGGCAAAGAAGCCTTATCGAGCCCCGGCCTACGCCGGACGGGGCGAGGCTCACGAAAAGCTTGGACAAGCCGCCGAAGCGATCCACGACTTCCGCTTGGCGCAGATCCTGGATCCCAACCTCGGGGCGCCCGAACCGGCCCTGGAACGCCTGGTTGTCGCACCGGCCGGGGCCGCGGCGGGCGGCGTCGCCTACAAGGCACCGGAAAGCGGCCGCAAGATCACCTACATCCAGATCCGAACCACGGCGAAGGCCTTGGAGAAGAAGCCCAAGAGGGACGAAATGGAGGAGGCCATCGGTGACCTGATCGTCTGGTTCAAAGCGCCGAAGCGGGAGCGAAAACCGCTGCCGGCGCACAAGACCTTCCTGCATCGCGAGATCGTCTCGACCGAGGACTCGACCACGGCGGTTAAGGCGCAAGTGTTGTCGTCACCGGGCTCCACCAGCGGTGAATCCCGGACCGTCACCTATTACCGCTCGC
This sequence comes from Kiloniellales bacterium, assembly GCA_030067055.1. The sequence goes on from JASJAL010000369.1 coordinate 4,245, forward strand.
TCTGGCCCACCATCATGCCGGCGGGCCGTGGCCCGACGCTTCGGGTCGACTACGACCGGGCCGCTCTGGACGGGCTTTGGCCGCTGGAGCCAGGCAAGACCGGCACGGGGACGGCATCACTCAATATGATCTGTCCGGGCGCCGGAGATCCTATGGCCGCTATGCTGCAATGCCAGGAAGGGGAAGCCATTCCCATGGGCAAGATCGACTGGCAGGCCAAAGTCGTGAAGTGGGAGGATATCGTCGTGCCAGCAGGTGCCATGCGGACCATGGAGATCCGCTACAACGAGAACGTCGAGCTCAACTTCCTCGGCCGTCCGCTCAAGCGGCAGGCGGCCACCACATGGTGGTTCTCACCGGAGCTGGGATGGTGGGTCAAGAGAGTCCGTCAGGAAAATGAGAACGTGGACCTTGCCGAGGCGGAAAGGATCGAATGATCTGTTTGTCCCTCTCTGTCCCTCTCTGTGCCTCACTGTTGGCAGGTGTGAGACATGCCCGTACGTGATGCTGCAGACGGCGCAACGCAGCTGACCACCCGGATCGACCTCGACCGCGACGGCAAGCAATGCGACTACCTGCGCCTGCCGCATTCGGTCAACCGCTCGGCCTATGGCTGGCTGCCGGTGCCGCTGGTCTCGATCCGCAACGGCAAGGGTCCGACCGTCCTGCTGATGAGCGGCGTGCACGGCGACGAGTACGAAGGCCAGGTCGCGCTGACCCGGCTGATCCGCAGCCTGGAGCCCGCCGAGGTTTCCGGTCAGGTGATCGTCCTGCCCATGGCCAACTTCCCCGCCGCCAAGGCCGGCACCCGGGTCTCGCCGGTCGACGACCTCAACATGAACCGGGTCTTTCCCGGCGATGCGACCGGCCGGCCGACCGAGAAGCTGGCGCACTACATCGAGACCCGGCTCATGCCCCGGGCCGACTACGTCTTCGATCTGCACAGCGGAGGATCGTCGCTCCACTACCTGCCGACGGCGATCCTCGGCTGGACCGAGGATGCCGAGGATCGCCGCCGCCAGGTCGACACCGCGCGGATCTTCGGCACGCCCTACGCCTGCTTCTTTCCCCTCGGCCACGGCGGCGGCAGCAGCAAAGCGGCGGCGGACCGCCAGGACACCGTCTCCCTGACCTTCGAGCTTGGCGGCAGCGGCACCCTGACGCCCGGCACCGCAGAGCTTGCCGCCCAGGGGGTCGCGCGGCTGCTACGGCATCTGGGCGTGATCCAAGACGCGCCGGAAGGCCCGGCCGGCAGCGAGCTCCAGGTGCTGGCGGCCTTGACCGACCAGACCTTCGTCTTCGCCGGCGAGGACGGCGTCTTCGAGCCGGCGGTCGATCTGGGCGCCCGGGTCGGGCCCGGCGACTTGGCCGGGCTCATTCACCAGCCTGAAAAGCCCTGGGCGGCGCCCGAGGAGCTGCGCTTCGAGGCGGAAGGCCTGGTGCTCTGCAAGCGGACGCCGAGCCGCTGCCAGCGCGGCGACTGTCTGTTCCATCTGGGATGCCCGGTCGAGGCCTGAGCCCGCCGCCGGGACGGAAAGGCCTGCTTCATCCTTTTGTGGCCTGATGGAGGGAGTTTCGCCCCGTCAGGGAACTCCATGCGCCGTCTGCTCCTGGTCTCGAGCCTCCTGCTTCTTGCGCACCTGCCGGCCCTGGCCGCGCCGCCGGCGGAGGCCATCGGCCGCCTGAACTATGCCGGCTACAAGGCCTCCCGGCACTGCACGGCCTTTTTGGTCGGCGCGCGGGTCGCGGTGACCGCGGCGCACTGCGTCACGCGGCTGCGGGCCGGCGACCTGCACCTGCTGCTCGGCTACGACAGGGGCGCCTGGCAGGCGCATTTGCGTGCCTCGGGCCTGGCGCACGACGCCGAGGGCGCCGACATCGCCGCCCTTTGCCTCAAGGCCGCGGCGGCGGCCGTCGCCTTTCCTTGGTCCGAGGCGGCACCCCGCCGAGGCGAAACCCTGGTCGTCTGGGGCTACGGCCGCCCGCGCATCCACGCCCTGACGCGCCGCGACTGCACCGTGCTGGCCAGCAGGGGCCGGCAGCTAATCCTAGACTGCAACGTCGCCCCTGGCACCTCCGGCGCCCCGGTCCTGCGCCCGACCGCGACCGGCTACGAGGTCGTCGCGGTGGTCTCCGCCTCGCGCGGCGCAACTGCGGTCGCGGTCCGGCCGGCCGAGGCGAAGGAACTGGCACCCTGCGGCGGCTGAAGCTGCCGCTTCCGGGGATTCGCCTTACTCTTGCCGAACTGGGGTGTCACTTAGAAGGACGTCTCGCCATTTATCCCTCTCGACACAGGTCCAGAAGCATCCCCGAAGCCCTTCGATCCCAGCCG
>JASJAL010000067.1 GCA_030067055.1 Kiloniellales bacterium
TTTCCGGCGGCGGGTCGTCGCAAGGGAGCGCCTCAGCGCAGCAGGTCGGCGAACTCGGCCAGCACGTCGCGGTACAGGGCCCGCTTGAAAGGGACGATCAAGTCGGGCAGCCGATCGGCCGGCAGCCAGCGCCAGGACAGGAACTCGGGATCGGGCGTGGCGAGGTCGATATCGCTGTCCTCGCCCAGGAAACGCAGCGCGAACCACTTCTGCTTCTGACCGCGATAGCGTCCCTTCCAGACCTTCGACACCAACTCGGGCGGCAGGTCATAGCTCAGCCAGTGGCGGCTTTCGGCCAGGATCTCGGCCTTGTTCGTGCCGATCTCCTCGGCCATCTCGCGCAGCGCCGCCTGGCGCGGCGTTTCGCCATCGTCGATGCCGCCTTGCGGCATCTGCCAGGCTTCTTGGCGGGTATCGATGCGTTGCGCGACGAAGACTTGGCCGGCGGCGTTGAGCAGGAAGATGCCGACGCCCGGGCGGTAAGGCAGCGCAGCGTCGGGCTGGTTCTCGGGCTCGTCGGAGGCGGTCATGCCGATGGCGCCGTCATGGGCTCAAGCCGGATCCGGCTGCGCGATCAGCGCGGAGACCGGGGCCAGCGCGAAGCCGCGCTCGCCGAGGTCCCGCGCCCAGCGCGCCAGCTGCTCGACGGCCTGCGGATAGGGTCTGGCGATCGCGACCGCCTGACCGCGGGCCAGAGCCAGGCCCTCGATTTCGGCGAGCCGCGCGCGGATCACCGCCTCGCTTGCCTGATTGTCGTCGAGCAGCCGGTCGTTGACCACCCAGGCGGCGCCCAGATCGGCTGCCAGTTCTGGGGCCATGCTTTCCTGCGTGCTGCCGTTATCCAGGTAAACCAATCCCTTTGTCTTGAGGGCCCGCAGCAGGATCCGCATGTCCGGCTCGGAAGCGGCGAAACGCGACCCGAGCGAGGCCGCGACACCGATGTAACTCGAACCGCGCCCGAGAATGTCGTTCAGCTTCTCGAGGTTCTCGCGATCGCCGGCCCCGGTCATCAGCGCCAAGGGACCGGGATCGCTGCGGGGAAAGTCGAGCGGCTCCATGGGCAGATCCAGCATGACCTCGTGACCGTCGACCCGGGCGACGGCGATCCAGCGATTCAGGTCGCTGGCGTAGGGCGTGAAGGACAGGGTGACCGCCGCGGGCAGGCTCTGCACCGCCCGCTGGGTTGCCGCATCGTCCAGGCCGAGCCCCGTGATCACGATGGCGATGCGCGGCCTCGGATCCTTACGGTCGAAGGCCGCAGCGAAGCGACGCCAGTTTGGCGGCGACCTGCCGTCCGCTTGCCTTTGCAGGCGCTTTTTCAGCTCTTCCGGCGACGCTTCGGGTTCGGCCAGACGCGGCGGCACCGTTTCGGTCCCGACCGCGGATGCAGCTTCGTCCGCGCCTGGGGTCGGTGCCGGACTCGGCCCCACGGGCTCGGACGGCGGCGCCTCTTCGACCTGCTCTGCCAGGTCGCCGCCGCGGGCGTCCGGGTGAAGGTAGAAGATCCAGGCGAAGCCGGCGCCGACCACGGCAAAAAGCAGGAGCCAAGCGGCAACCAGCGCCAGAACGCCGCCTTTGCCGCTGGGCGAAGCGTCTTCCTGCGGCCGGGACATCGGTCGTCTCGGCGGCCGTTACGGCCGCCGATTCCTCAGTTGACGACGCGTTCGCTGAACAGACGCAGGCCGCGCAGAAGGTCGATCGCGCGGGTCAGCTGATAGTCCAGCGGCCTTTCGTTCTCGCCGGCCCCGTCACTGCTCTCGTTCCGGCCTTCGCCGGCCTCCGGGCTCTCCTGGCCGTCGGGGTTGTCGAGGGCACCGCGAAGATCGGCCTCGCGACTGCGCCGGCGACTTTCGGTTTCTTCGATGCGCGCCTGATTGACCTCGATGTCCGGCTCGATGCCCTTGGCCTGGATCGAGCGGCCGGAGGGGGTGTAGTAGCGCGAGGTGGTCAGCCGCATGGCGCCGTGACCCGGCATCGGGATGATGGTCTGGACCGAGCCCTTTCCGAAGGAATCCGTGCCCAGGATGATCGCCCGCCGGTGATCCTGCAGGGCGCCGGCAACGATCTCCGAGGCCGAAGCCGAGCCGGAGTTGATCAGCACCACGACCGGCAAGCCTTCGGCCAAGTCGCCGGGACGGGCGTTGAAGCGCTGCCCCTCTTCGGTGTCGCGACCGCGGGTCGAGACGATCTCGCCCTTGTCGAGGAAGGCATCGGAAACCGCGATCGCCTGGTCGAGCAGGCCGCCCGGGTTGTTGCGCAGATCTATCACGTAGCCGATCAGTTTGCTGCCCAGCTCCTTCTTGAACCCCTCGATCGCCTGCTCCAGGCCGGGCTTGGTCTGCTCGTTGAAGGTGGTGATCCGGACGTAGCCGACGTCGCCCTCGACCCGGCCGCGGACCGACTGGATGGTGATGATGTCGCGGGTGATGGTGACGTCGAAGGCGTCGCGGCCTTCGCGGCGGATCGTCAGCACGATGTCGGTATTGACCGGTCCACGCATCCTGTCGACCGCCTGCGGCAGGGTCAGGCCGAGGACGGCCTCGCCGTCCAGGTGCGTGATGTAGTCGCCGGCCTGGATCCCGGCCTCGAAAGCCGGGGTATCGTCGATCGGCGAGACCACCTTGACGAGACCGTTCTCGTCGAGGGTCACCTCGATGCCCAGACCGCCGAACTCGCCGCGGGTCTGGACCTGCATGTCGCCGAAGCTCTTTTCGTCCAGGTAGCTGGAGTGCGGATCGAGCGAGGCGAGCATGCCGCGGATCGCCGACTCGATAAGGTCCTCGTCCGAGACCTCTTCGACGTAGTCCGCGCGGACCCTTTCGAAGACGTCGCCGAAAAGCTTGAGTTGGCGGTAGGTTTCGGAACGGTCGGATTCGGCCCAAAGGGAGGCGGCCGGGGTGATAACGAGCATCAGGACGGCGCCCAGCGCCGCAAATCGGAACTCACGCATTAGCCTTGCACCTTGTCGTCGATGTTGGCGAGCCACGGAACCGGGTTGATCGGCTGCCCGGTCCGTCGCAGTTCGTAGTAAAGCTCTGGCCTGCCGTTCTGCGGGCGTGCCATGACGCCGACCGGTTCCCCGGCAAGCACCCATTGGCCGACCGCCGCGTTCAGGCGCTCGACCCCAGCCAGCAGGCTATGATACCGCCCGCCGTGTTCGATGATCAATAACTGGCCGTAGCCGCGAAACTCCCCGGAATAGACGACCCGGCCGTCGTAGGGCGCGACGACCTGGGCGCCGGCCCGGGTCGAGACCATGATTCCCTTGGAGGTCGCGCCCGCGTTGCTCTCGGTGCGATCGCCGTAGCGCAGGGTCAGGCGGCCGCGCGCCGGCACCACCAGGCTTGCCGGGTCCGAGGGGAAGGGCCGGATGTCGAGCGGCTTGGCCAGCGCCGCAATGGTCGATTCCTCCGTCGCGTCGCCGGCTTCCTCTTCCTGCTGCTTGGCGGCTTGCTCGCGCGCCAGAGCCTCTTGCTCCAGGCGCTCGACCAGCCCGCGCAGGTTCTCGGCCTCGGCGGCGCGCTTGGCCGCGCGCTCGAGCGTTTCGTCCAGTTCGCGGCTGGCCTTCTGGTAGAATTCCTCTTTGCGCTTGGTCAGGGCCGCCAGGGATACGGTTTCGGCCTCCAGCTCGCGGGCGACCTTTTGCAGCTCCTCGCGGCGCAGCGCGATTTCGGATCGCAGGCTACGCAGCTCGTCGAGCTGGCTGCGCAGGACCTCGGCGCGCTCGTCGATCTTGGCCACCGCCACCTTCAGCAGCATGGCGCTGCGCACCGCGTCCAGCGGACGCCCCGGAATCGCGAATGCCAACTCCGGCGGCTGCAGGGCGATCCTCTGCAGCGCGCTCAAGGTGCGGACCATCTGGCCGTGGCGGCTTTCCAAATCTCGCAGGTTCAGCGTTTCGTCGGCCTGCAGGCGGGCCAGGGTCGTCTCCACCGCCGAGAGCTGGTCCTCCAGGGTCTGGGCGCTGCGGCCCTTGCTGACCAGCGCCTTCTGCAGATCGCCGACCTCGGCCTCAAGAGAGTTCGCCCTCTCGCCCAGCGCCTTGGCGCGGTCGCGCTCTGCCTCCAGCTCTTGCTCGATCTGGCGCAAGCGCTCGCTCTCTTCGACGTCGTTTTGCTGGGCCGCGGCCGACCCGACGGTCAGCGCCATACCGGCCAGGATCAAGAACGCAAAGCCCGCCACGGCGCACAACGTCGGCCGCCGCCGCGGCCAAAGGCCGGAGGGAGACTCGAGGAAGGCGGGGCCGATCAAGCCGACTACTCCGCCGCCGCTTCCGCCGCCGGATCGCGTAGAAGGCTTCGACCGGTCATGGCTGCTGGAGCCGTCAGACCCATCAGTGCGAGGACGGTCGGGGCGATGTCGGCGAGACGCCCGTCGGCCAGCGCGGCGCTCGCGTCGCCCGCCGCTGCGGCCAGCAATATCGGAACCCTGTTCATGGTGTGGGCAGTGTGACGCTCACCGGTTTCCGAATCCTTCATACTTTCGGCGTTGCCGTGGTCGGCCGTGATCAAGAGGCAGCCGCCGGCGCGTTCGACCGCGTCGGCGAGCTCCCCGAGACAGGTGTCGACGGCTTCTACGGCCTGGATCGCCGCGTCCAGCTTCCCGGTATGGCCAACCATGTCGCCGTTCGCGTAGTTGACCACAATCAGGTCGAAACGCCCGGTCTCGATCGCCTCGGTCAGCGCCGTCGTGACCTCGAATGCGGACATCTCGGGCTTGAGATCGTAGGTGGCAACCTTGGGCGAGGGGATCAAGATCCGCTCTTCGCCGTCGAAAACCGCTTCCCGGCCGCCGTTGAGGAAGAACGTCACGTGGGCGTACTTCTCGGTTTCGGCGATTCGCAGCTGCTTCAGGCCGGCCTTGGCCACGACTTCGCCCAGGGTGTCCTGGATGTCGAACGCGGGGAACAGGGTATCCAGCCAGCGATTGTGCGCCTCGGAGTACTCGACCAGGCCGGCCGCCGCGGCGAAGCGGACCTCCCGGCCCCGCTGGAATCCCTCGAAGTCGGGGTCGAGCAGGGCGGCCAGGATCTCTCGCGCCCGGTCGGCGCGGAAGTTGGCCATCAGCACGCCGTCGCCCTCGGCCATGCCCGGATAGCCGCCGACCACCGCCGGCTCGACGAACTCGTCGGTCACGTCCTTCGCGTAGCTGGCGTCGATCGCGGCCAGGGGATCGGCCGCCGCCACGCCCTCGCCCGAAACCAGGGCGCGGTAGGCGCGTTCGACCCGGTCCCAGCGCTTGTCGCGGTCCATGGCGTAGTAGCGGCCGCTGACCGTGACGATCTCCGCGTCGGGGGCGGCCGCGATGAAGTCAGCCAGGTAGCCCCTGGCGCTGGACGGCGGCGTGTCGCGGCCGTCGAGGAAGGCGTGGACCTTCACCGGCAGGCCGGCCGCGGCCAGAATCCGGCAGAGCGCCGCGATCTGGTCCTGGTGGGCATGCACGCCGCCGGGAGACATCAGGCCCATCACCTGGGCGGTCCCACCGGAGGCCTTGAGCTTCTCGATGAACCCGCGCAGCGCAGGATTGCTCTCGATCTCGCCGCTGCGGACCGCCTGGTCGATGCGCGGCAGGTCCTGCAGCACGATCCGGCCGGCGCCGATGTTCATGTGGCCGACTTCGGAGTTGCCCATCTGCCCCTCGGGCAGGCCGACCTCGTGCTCCGAGGCGTCGATCAGGGCCTGCGGGCAGGCCGCGTAGAGCCGGTCCAGCGTCGGCGTCCGGGCCAGGCGGATCGCGTTGTCTTCGCTGGCGTCGCTGTGGCCCCAGCCGTCGAGAATACAGAGCACGACGGGGCGAGGTCTGGCATCAGGGATCATCTAGGTCCTACGCTTTGGGCTGTATATAGGCGATCTTTGCGCCGTGGGACAGCCTCTTCAGGCCCGGTGATAGGGGTGACCGGCAAGGATCGATTGCGCGCGATATAGCTGTTCGGCCAGCATCACCCTGACAAGAAGATGTGGCCAAGTCATGGCACCAAAGGCGAGGGATCGCTCGGCGGCCGCCCGCACCTCGTCGGAAAGCCCCTCGGCGCCGCCGATCACGAAGGCGAGATCGCCGGTCCCGGCGTCCCGATAGTCCTGGATCAGACGGGCAAATCCTTCGCTGGTGAGGGACTTGCCGCGGCCGTCCAGCGCAAGGATCACGGCCTGCTTGGGCAGGGTTTGCAGCAGAAGCTCGCCCTCCCGGCGCATCAGCGCGTCCGGCGGCATCCGGCGTTTTTCCTCGACTTCCTTGACTTCGTGCGGCCAAGTCAGGCGGCGCAGGTACTCGAAGAGAAGATCCTGCATCGGGCCGCCCCGCAGGCGTCCGACTGCGGCGATGGTGATCCGCATCACGTCATTCCGGCCCCGGTTTCCGCGCCCGAATCCGCGGCACGCGACCGGGAGCGGCCGTGCTCAGAGGCCGGCGCTGCTGCGCTCGGGCTCCGGCAGGTCCATGCCCCACATCTTCTCGAGGTTGTAGAAGGACCGCACCTCGGGCCGGAAAAGGTGGACGATCACGTCCCCGCCGTCGATCAGGACCCAGTCGCAGCGCTCCGCGCCTTCGATCGAGGGCGCTTTGCCTCCGGCACGCTTCAGCTTCTCGCGGAGGTGCTCGGCCATGGCGCCGACGTGACGTTGCGAGCGGCCGCTCGCAATGACCATGAAATCCGCAAAGCTGGTTTTGCCGGAGAGGTCGATGACGACAATGTCTTCGGCCTTGTCGTCTTCGAGAGAGGTTTTGACGACGCCGAGTAGGCCGTCGCCAGAAAGCGACCCGTCTTTAAGCCCTCGGGTCTCCAAGGCTTCGCTCGTGACTATGACCGCAGTCTCCCTTCCCATTCATCGCCACAGGCCCGCGGACCGCGTGATCCGCAACGCCCTTATGCGGGTCGCCGACTGGGGTGATAAGTGACCGTGAAGAAACACCCAGGCCGGCGGCTCCATCCCCGGCAGGCGGTGGGCTGCGCGTTCCGGCTTTCGCCACCTTGAAAAGCGCCGCGCCGCCACGCCGGCAAGCGCCCCTAAAGCATAGGAGGGGCGATCCAGGATCGCAACGGGGAGTAAATGAAATATTTGCAACCAGTCTTTCCAAGCCGGAATTTGCTGAAGATTGTCGGCACCCATCATCCAAACGAAGGAAATCCTTGGTAATCGGCAGGTCAAGACACGCAGAGTCTCGGCCGTATACTGTGTCCCCAGGGCCGATTCCAGTGCCGTTACCCGGATTCGGGGATGGCTGGCGACTCGGCGGGCCGAATCGAGCCGCTGCACCAATCCAGCCATGCCTTCCGCGGGTTTCAAGGGATTCTGGGGCGAGACCAGCCACCAGACCTCGTCCAAGCCCAGGCGTTTCAGAGCCTCCAGGCTGATCATCCGGTGGCCGTCGTGGGCGGGGTTGAAGGAGCCGCCCAGGAGGCCGACCTTGAGGCCCGGCGGCGGCAGGAAGCCGTCCAGGGCCCCGGCCAGGTCTCGCGTCGGGATATATCTACCCTGAGTCGCTTTAGCCATCGCCAGATCGCTTTATGCGCGAACGAGATTCAGGAGTCGCTGCGAATCGGCGAGAAACGGTCGTGGCACGGCAGGCCGTCATCGATTCCGAGCCAAGGCTGCCGCCGCACCTCGGCCATGGCGCTCAGGGCCGGGTCTGGCCACCACCGCGGACCAGGTACTTGTAGCTGGTCAGCTGTTCCAGGCCGACCGGGCCGCGGGCGTGCAGCTTGCCGGTCGCGATGCCGATCTCCGCGCCCATGCCGAACTCGCCGCCGTCCGCGTACTGGGTCGAGGCGTTTTGCAGCAGGATCGCCGAATCGACCTCGGCGAAAAAGCGCGCGACCGCCGCCTCGTCCTCGGTGACGATGGCCTCGGTGTGGTGGGAGCCGTGGCGCGCGATGTGATCGATCGCGCCGCCGACACCGTCGACCACCTTCACCGACAGGATCGGCGCCAAGTACTCGGTGTCCCAGTCGACAGGTGTGGCCGGCACCGCACGGGGCTCCTGGGCGCAGACCGCCTCGTCGCCGCGGATCTCACACCCCCCGGCGATCAGGTCGTCGAGGATCGGCGCGAGGTGCGTCTCCGCCGCCCGGCGGTCGATCAGCAGGGTCTCGGTGGCGCCGCAAATGCCGGTCCGGCGCAGCTTGGCGTTGACCGCGATGCGGCGCGCCATCTCGAGTTCCGCCGCACCGTCGATATAGGTGTGGCAGAGCCCTTCCAGATGGGCCAGAACCGGGACCCGGCTTTCCTGCTGGACCCGCTCGATCAGGCCTTTGCCGCCCCGTGGCACCACGATGTCCAGGTAATCGCTCATGCCCAGCAGGATGCCGACGGCGGCCCGGTCGCTGGTCGGCACCCGCTGGATCGCCGCCGCGGGCAGGCCGGCTTCGGCCAGGCCGCGCTGCAGTCCGTCCAGGATCGCCGAGGCGGAATGGAAGGATTCCGAGCCGCCGCGCAGGATCGCCGCGTTGCCGGATTTGAGGCAGAGGCCGCCGGCGTCCGCGGTCACGTTGGGCCGGCTCTCGTAGATGATGCCGACCACGCCCAGCGGCACGGCGACCCGGGCGATCTTCAGGCCATTGGGCCGCTCCCACTCGGCCAGGGTCCGGCCGACGGGATCGGGCAGGCGGGCGATGTCCTCCAGCCCCTTGGCCATGGCCTCGATCCGTTCGGGAGTCAGCTCCAGCCTGTCGAGCAATGCCGGGGTCAGGCCCTTGTCGCGGCCGGCCGCCATGTCGCGGGCGTTGGCCTCCAGAATCGAAGCGCTTTCGCTCCGCAACGCTGCCGCGGCGGCTTCCAACGCGGCGTTCTTGGCCGCCGTGGTCGCGATCGCCAGCCGCGCGGCCGCAGCCTTGGCGGCGGCGCCGATCGCCTCCATCTCGCTCTGCAGGTCCTCGCGCAGGACCGCGGCTTCGGCGTTCATTCCGTCCCTCCCTCCGGCTCTTCCTTCCGGGTCCCGTTGGCCGCCCTGGTCAGCACCAGATCGTCCCGGTGGATCAGCTCCTCGCGGCCAAGGTAGCCCAGAATGGCCTCTATTTCACCGCTCTTGTGGCCGCGGATCCGGGCCGCATCGGTCGCCGAATAGGCGATCAGGCCGCGGCCCAGCTCGGCGCCGTCGGGGCCGCGCAGCAGGACCGCGTCACCGCGCTCGAAACGACCCTCGACCGCGGTGACCCCGGCCGGCAGCAGGCTCTTGCCGGCGGCCAGGGCGCGCACCGCGCCGGCGTCGAGGGTAATGGTGCCGACCGGCTTCAGGGCGCCGGCGATCCAGCGCTTGCGCGCGGTCAGCGGCTCCAGCTCGGACAGGAACCATGTGCAGCGGGCGCCCTCGTCCAGGGCGGCCAGCGGGTTGAGGCGCCGACCGTCGGCAATCGCCATGCGGCAGCCGGCGGCGACCGCGATCCGGGCCGCGGCCAGCTTGGTGATCATTCCGCCGGAGGAATAGCCGGGCGGCGCCGCGCCGGCCATGGCCTCGATTTCCCGGGTGATCTCCGGGACTTCGGGAACGAAGGCCGCCGCCCCGTCCTTGCGCGGGTCGGCGGTGTAGAGGCCGTCGATATCCGAAAGCAGGACCAGGGCATCGGCGTTCATCATGGCCGCGACCCGGGCCGCCAGGCGGTCGTTGTCGCCGAAGCGGATCTCGGTGGTCGCCACGGTGTCGTTCTCGTTGATCACCGGGACGACGCCGAGGCGCAGCAGGGTCGCCAGGGTCGCCCGCGCGTTGAGATGGCGCCGGCGCTCCTCGGTGTCGCCCAGGGTCAGCAGAATCTGGGCCACCGAGATGCCATGCCGGGCCAGGGTCTCCTGGTAGGCATGGGCCAGGCGGACCTGCCCGGTCGCGGCGGCGGCCTGCTGCTCCTCCAGCTTTAGGCCGCGGCGCCGCAGGTCGAGGTGGTGGCGGCCGACCGCGATGGCGCCGGAGGATACCAGGATGACCTCGGTTCCGGCCGACCGCAGAGCGGCGACGTCGTCGGCCAGAGCGTCGAGCCAGGCGCGGTGGATCGCGCCGCTGTCCTGCTCGACCAGCAGGATCGAGCCGATCTTGATCACGACCCGTTTGGCGCCCGCCAAGCCCGCCTTTGGCGTGTCCGCGCTTTGCAGCTCCGCGGTCATGGCTGATAGGCCGCCCGGGCGGCCTCGGGCACTTCGTCGCGCGGCGGCGGCAGGTGGGGCACCAGCTCCTTGAGGACGTCGTCGACCCCCGCGCCGGTCGCGCCGGAGCAGAGCAGGACAGGCCGCCCGCTGGCCTCGGCAAGGGCGGCCGCGCGGGCCTCCCGCTCCTCGGCCGTCAGCAGGTCGACCTTGTTCAGGGCCACGATCTCGGTCTTCTCGCCCAGTCCCTGTGCGTAGGCCTCCAGTTCCCGGCGCACGGTGCGGTAGGCGCCGGCGACGTCTTCCTGACTGCCGTCGACCAGGTGCAGCAGCACGCCGCAGCGCTCCAGATGGCCGAGGAAGCGGTCGCCCAGGCCGGTGCCCTCGTGGGCCCCCTCGATCAGCCCGGGGATATCGGCCAGGACGAACTCCCGGTCGCGGAAGCCGACCACGCCCAGCTGCGGGTGCAGGGTGGTGAAGGGATAGTCGGCGATCTTGGGCCGGGCCCGCGACACCGCGGCCAGGAAGGTCGACTTGCCGGCGTTGGGCAGGCCCAGCAGGCCGGCGTCGGCCAGCAGCTTGAGGCGCAGCCAGACGTAGAACTCCTCGCCCGGATGGCCCGCGTCGGCCCGCCGCGGCGCCCGGTTGGTGGACGATTTGTAGTGGGCGTTGCCGAAGCCGCCGTCGCCGCCCTTGGCCAGCAGGATCCGTTGGCCGACCTCGGTCATGTCGGCGACCAGGCTCTCCTTGTCGTCGGCCAGGATCTGGGTGCCGACCGGGACCTTGATGACGATGGCCGGGGCGCTGGCCCCGGTGCGGTCCTTACCCATGCCGTGCTGGCCGCGCTTGGCCTTGAAGTGCTGGCGGTAGCGAAAGTCGATCAGGGTGTTGAGGCCGGCCACCGCCTCGACCCAGACGTCGCCGCCGCGGCCGCCGTCGCCGCCGTTGGGCCCGCCGAACTCGATGTACTTCTCGCGCCGGAAGGACATGCAGCCCGCGCCGCCGTCACCGCTCTTCACGAAGATCTTGGCTTCGTCCAGAAACTTCACGGGTTCGGTCCTCGGTTCGCAGTCGCTAAAGAGAAGCGGGTGAAACGAAAAAGGGGAAACGTCGCCGTTTCCCCAAAACCTCCAGGCAAGGCGGTTCGGGGCGATCTAGGGCGACGGGAAGGGCGCCGGGCGGCGGGAGTCCTGCCTCGCCGGCGCCGTCGTCAGCCTCGAAATCCCTGCATTCATCCCGGAAACCCGCCCTTTCTGCCGGAGCCGCGGCACTATAGCGGGAGGCCGCCTCCTGTCAACGCGGGCACCCGCCAAAAAGGGGTCAGAGTCATTTTTGGACACGCCGCAGCATCACGGCTTCGTCTCGGTCGACACGAAAAGCGACTCTGACCCCTTTTTGGCCCTCCGTCGTCGCGGGCGCGCCTGCGAATCCGGGTATAGAAGCTGTTAACCAAGGCACGACAGAGTGGCCCCCGATGACCAAGCTCGACACCTTCGAATCCGTCTTCAAGGCCGCCGACAAGCCGGTCTTCGCCTACCGGGCGATCACCTTGGGCCAGATCCTGCTGGTCACCGACCTGGACGAAGCGGCGGCCGAGGCGCTGCTCGGCCGGGTCCGGGACTTCCTGGGAGCGGTCGACGGTCCCGAGACCCGCTGGAGCGCGGTCCCGGGCAGCGCCTTCGGCGACGTCCATCAGCTGCTGGAACTGGTCGAGGCCCGGCGCCCGGATCTGGTCGTGACCTACCGGCACCTGCATTCCGAGGCCTGGCGCTGGCCCTTCAGCCTGGGCGAACACCTGGACGTCCTGACCCAGGCGACCGCCACACCGGTGCTGGTCCTGCCGCATCCCGACGCCGAGCGGGGCCTGCCGCACAGCATCCGCAACACCGACCGGGTGATGGCGATCACCGACCACCTGGCCGGCGAGAACCGCCTGGTCAACGCGGCCCTGGCCGTCACCAGAGCCGGCGGGACCTGCTGGCTGACCCACGTCGAATGCACCCAGCACTTCGAGCGCTACATGGCGGTGATCTCGCGAATTCCGGCCCTGGAGACCGAAGTCGCGCGCGAGACCATCGCCGCCCAGCTGCTGAAGGAGCCCCACGACTTCATCCGCTCCTGCCGCGCGGCCATAGAGGCCGAGGGCCTGGACGTCCGGATCGAGGAGATCGTGACCATGGGCGACCGCCTGGCCGAATACGAGAAGCTGATCCGCGCGCACGAGGTCGACCTGCTGGTGCTCCACACCAAGGACGAGGACCAGCTCGCCATGCATGGCCTGGCCTATCCCCTGGCGGTCGAGCTCCGCCAGATCCCCCTGCTGATGCTGTAGGGGTGGAACTGATGTTCCGCGCCTTCCCTCACTGCTGCTGAACACCCGCCACATACCGCCATGCACCAGGTTCCGCTTTCGATCACCCTGCTCTTCGCCGCCTTGCTGGTGGCGATGATCCTCAGCCTGGCGCTGGAGGAGAAGATCCACGCCAAGAAGTCGGTCATCGCCGGCGTCTTCGCCACGGTCTGCCTCTTCCTCGCGGTCTTTCTCGACCTCGTGCACCCCGAGACGGTGCAGATCCTGGGCCTGCCGGTCCACCTGCCGCTCTACATTCCCGGAGTCGACTGGGAAGTGATCGCGATCATCCTGGGCTCCTCGATCTTCGTCGACGTGACCAGCAAGTCCGGGCTCTTCACCTGGATCGCGATCCGCCTGACCAAGGCCTCGAAGGGCGATCCGCTGGTCCTGCTCTGCTTCTACGGGGTCATGACCGTGGTCTTCTCGGCGGTGCTCAACAACGTGACCGCGATGATCATCATCGGTACCTTGAGCGGGGTTTCCCTCGCCCGCCTGGGCCAGGGCGGCAAGCTGCTCGGCTTCCTGATGGTCGAGGGCCTGCTGACCAACGTCGGCGGCCTGCTGACCCTGGTCTCCTCGGTGCCCAACATCATCGTCGGCAATGCCGCAGGGATCAGCTTTCTCGACTTCTTCCTGGCCTCGAGCCCCTACGTCGTCCTGGCCACCGTCCTGACCCTCTGGCTCGGCGCCCGCCTCTTCGGAATCCAGCGGCTCAAGACCGTCGAGGAAAAGGCCGAGGCGGAGAGGCTGGTCGCCGGCTTCGACGAGAACGACGGCATCGAGTCCGCCGGCTTCTTCTGGTTCGGCGCGGTCATGACCCTGCTGTTCATCGCGACCATCGCCAGCGCCTCGGTGCTGCCGGTGATCGAGGAGCTCGGCCTAGGCTACGTCGCCCTGGCCTTCGCGGTCATCGCCCTGCTGCGCTACAAGGCGACCGCCGACCGCTTCTACCAGGGCATCGACTGGGACCTGCTCGGCTTCTTCGGCTGCCTCTTCATCGTCATCAACATGATGGAGCACGCCGGGGTGCTGCACCTGATCGGCGAGGGCCTGGTGCCGATCCTGGAGCTCGGCGATCTGGCTGGGCCCGGCACCCTGCTGGTCGCTGCGGCGGCGGCCAGCTCGGTCACCGACAACATCCCCCTGGCCGCGATGCTGGCCAAGATCCTGGGCGGCATGAACCTGCCCGCGGACTCGGCCTACTGGTGGTCGGTGGTCTTCGGCGCCAACCTGGGCGGCAACCTGACGCCGATCGGCTCGGCCTCGACCCTGGTCGCGGTCACCATCATCCACAAGAACAAGCTGGGCCTGTCCTTCGCCGGCTTCGTCAAGCTGGCCCTGCCCTTCGCCACCGCCCAGCTGGTACTGGCGGTCGCCTACGTGCTGCTGGTGCTGGGCTAGATTATTATCCAACTGGACAATAACGCGGGTCCGCAACGGCCCTCCCACAAACGACGAAGGGGAGCGCCTGGCGCTCCCCTCGGAAACCGTCAGCGGCTGCCTTGCTTCGTCAATCCTGGCCGACCACCGAGACATAGGTCCGTCCGCCGGTCGAGCGGTGGAACTTCACCTGGCCCCCGGTCAGGGCGAAGATCGTGTGGTCCTTGCCGATGCCGACGTTGTCGCCCGGATGGAACTTGGTGCCGCGCTGGCGTACGATGATGTTGCCGGGCACGACGATCTGGCCGCCGAACTTCTTCACGCCCAGGCGCCGACCGGCCGAATCGCGGCCGTTACGCGAGCTGCCACCTGCCTTTTTGTGTGCCATGGGAGGCTACTCCTTGCTCTTCTTGGCGGCCGGCTTCTTCGCGGCTGCCTTCTTGGCCGGCGCTTTCTTGGCGCCGCCGGCCGCGGCCTTCTTCGGCGCGGCTTTCTTGGCCTCGGTCTTCTTGGCGGGCGCCTTGGCCGCGGGCTTCTTGGCGGCGGCCTTCTTCGGCGCCGCCTTCTTGGTCTCGGGCTTCTTGGCTTCGGTGTTGGGCGCCTCGGCCTTCTTCGGCGCAGCCTTCTTGGCGGGCGCCTCGTCCTTGGCCTTCTCCGGGGCCTTGGCCTTGGCCAGCGTCTTAGAAGCCACCTTTCCGCTCGGCTTCTTGCCGCCGGTCAGAATCTCGGTGACCTGCAGGACCGTGGTCTCCTGGCGGTGACCATGAGTCCGGCGGTAGTTCTTGCGACGCTTCTTCTTGAAGACGACGATCTTGGCGTGGCGATCCTGGCGCAGCACCTCGGCGGCGACGGTCGCACCCTCGACCAGCGGCGTGCCGACCGTCGTGCCCTTGTCGTCGCCCAGCATGAGGACCTGGTCCAGGGCGACGATCTCGCCGGCCTCGCCGGGCAGCTTCTCCACGAAGAGGGTGTCTCCGGGGGCGACTTTGTACTGCTTGCCGCCTGTCTTGATGACTGCGAACATGACCGTATTCTTTGGCTAATTTCACGAAATTCCGGGCGGAAAAGGCCCCTCGGCCCCCGCGACCGGCGCACTATACGCGCCGAAAACCTTGTGTCAACGGGGATAGAACGTCGACGGTGGCTGCTCCGATCGCGCGGCGAAATCAGGTGGCGATATCGCCTTCAGGCAGGCCGGATCAGGCCGTTCGCTGGGCCTGGCAAGGAAGGCCGCGACCACATCGGCGGCGCAGGAAACCTTGACCAAGACGCCGTGCCCAGAATTGCGGAACTCCAAGACGTAGCTCAGCGCCAAGCCGTCGGCGGCCAGTCTGGCCAGCTCCGGCGGGGTGATGGGGTCGTAGCTGCCCGCGAGCAGCAGAGTCGGAATCTCGCTGACGACCGCTTCGTTGTCGATGTCGTCGGCCTCGCCGGCCGGCCAATGCGGGCACAGCAGATCAATCCAGTCCGCCTCGGCAAGATGACCGAAGCGCCCGGCCTCCCCAACCGCCTGCTTGCGGTCTTGTTCGGTCTCGAAGGCCACCTCTTCGTGGCAGAGAAAGGACAGAACGACAGCCGGCGAGAAATCCCCGGACTTGAACCCGTAGTCGACTGCCGCCGCCAGCCTTCCAAGAAGGACGAAGTCGCCGGATGAAGCCTGGTCGATGGCCATCGGCAGGTATTCGGTTGATCCCGGCCAATCCCAATACAGAATCGTCTGGAGGATCACTGCAAGGCCCTTGTCATCCAGCTTCATGGAATAGTGCGGCATGACATCAACGACCGCGACCGGAAGCTCCGCCGCTTCCACGGCAAGACGGCTTCGCAATGCCTCAAACTTGATACCGAGTTCCGGATAATCCTTCCGGCAAGCCTCGTTTGCACGGCAATCGTCGAAAAGCCTGTTCAGAACCGCCTCAAGATAGCTTGGCAATTTCCGGGTCCGGGGTGCCTGTGGCGGAAGGACCGAATCCAGGATTACCGCGCGCAGGCCCAGCGGGTGGTGGCGCATGACGGTCAAGGCGATTCTGGTGCCATAGGAGGTTCCGTAGAGATTCCAGCTTTCGATCTCGAGGGCGCGCCGCAGATCGGCGATATCGGCGGCGGTCTCCCGGCTGTTGTAGGCAGTGAGATCGGCCCCCTTCGCCAGCAGTTCATTCCGGCAAGCCTTAGCGCCCTCGATCGCGCGCTCTTCGATCACCTTGGGATCCATTCCTCTAGGTGTGAAGCCGGGCCAGGCGAAATAGAGCGGAGAGGGACGGCACCAGAGGCTCGGTTTCTCTCGACCCGTACCCCTCAGGCCGAGGACGATGACCTCAGTTTGCGGTAGCGTCCGATCGATCCAGGACCACCAGGCTTCAATTTCCTTGCTAGTGCCGATCATCGAGCGGTTTCCGGGACCACCGGTGATGTAAAGCAGGGGGACGGCGCCGACGGGCTCGCTCCGGGCGCCGAAAATTACCACCGGGAGAGTGATTTCTCGGCTGTCGCTACGGCTTCGGTTCTCCGGGACCGTCAGCTGGCCGCAGCGAATCTTTCTTTTTGGATCCGCGCCGAACCAGCAGGATTGGTCACGAAAGCTCTGCGCATGGGATGCCGGGGCGACGAGCTGACACAGCGCCGCGGTCATAACGACGACACCCAAGCCGATTGCCGTTAGCCGCCTCAAGCCTGGATCTCCGTCACCGCGGTGGCCGGGCCGTCGGCTTCGAAGCCCTGGGCGAGGATGCGGCCGCTGGCCGGCTCGGCGACCATGGCCAGGCGGGTCGTGGGGTTGAGGACCGGCGGCTTCAGCCAGGCCAGGTCGTGCCCGGCCGCCGGCGCCTCGCGCTCCATCAGGGCGGCGCGGCCCGCACTGTCCTCGCCCCGCGCCCGGGCCCGGGGCCGCGGGCCCAGCCAGTGGTTGGCGACCACCTGAGGGCCCTCGTGGACGAAGGCCCCGTGCTCCAGGCGCTCGATCACGCAGCCCTGGTCGGGGGCCGGCCCGGCCAAAGAGAAGAGCGCCGGCATCGCCAGGGGCGCCTCGCTGAGGCGCTTGCGGGCCTCGGCGTAGTCCCGCGCCCGGTCGAAGACCTGGCGCAACAGGTGCGCCGGCGGCAGGCCCGAGCCACGGAAGACCCGGACCCTGTCGATGCCCCAGTCGAGGATCATCGAGGCCGAACGCCGGCGCAGCGGCGCCTGGTTGAAGGCGGCGGCGAAGCGGCCCGGCGCCAGGCCCTGGATCGAGCCGGTGAAGCCGGGCCAGGTCAGGTTGATCCAGTCGCCCGCCGGGCCGCGCTGCCGGGCCGCGACCAGGTTGCGGCCCAGGCCCTCGAAGGGCCAGTCGAGGACCCGCAGCAAGCGGCCCTGGGCCCCCGTGGCATCCGGTCCGACGGCGCAGGTGCAACTCCACTCGTAACTCAAGTTCAAGAAGTAGGCGCCGGGCCGGCCGAGCCGGTGAGCGACGGTCTCGATTTCCTCCAGGTAGGGGTTGCCGGTCCGCTCCAGCCAGCGGCGCGAGATCCGGTCGCCGAAGCGGATCAGGAACCCGGGGTAGGTCCGGGTCGCGCCGGCCACCAAGGCGTTGAGCCGCGAGCCTTCGGCTTCCAGGAGGCAGGTCGCGCCCTGGACGTGGCGCTCGGGGATCGGCGGCAGGTTGTGGTGGCGGGACCCGGTCATGCCATCAGAGATAGCACCGCCGGCGGCGCTTTCACAGCGCTCTTGCCGGCGCCGAAAGGCTTGTCAGAGCGGCGCCGCCAGCGCGACGACCAGGAACATCGCCGTGATCAGGATTCCCCAGGGCAGGAAGGTCACGTCGAGGCGGCCGCGGCTTCTCAGACCTCGGGACAGGGTCCAGAGGTTGCCCGCCAGCACTGCCAGGATGATGGCCAGCAGGATCGCCAGCCAGGGATTGCGCAACGCCCCGATGAGGATCGGCAGGCAGGTTAGGATGAAGAGCAGGGCCGAGGTGACCAGGAGCGCGCGCCGGCGCTCGGCCGGGGGACCACGGCGAGGTCCGACGACGGCGGCCAGCAGGCGGCCGCCGTCGAAGCCGGGTAGCGGCAGCAGCGACAACCCGGCGAAGGCCAAGGACAGCAGGGCGAAGCTGTAGATAGACTTGGCCGCGATGGTGTCGCGCTGGAAGCCCGGCAGAATCTCAGCCAGGGGAAAAAACAGGCGATTGGTCAGGCTCGGCCGGATGCAGGAGCCAGCCGCCGGCACCGCGGTATCGCAGCGCGCCTCGGCCAGGCAGACCGCGGCGCCGGCCCCGGCATCGATCCGGCAGGTCTTGGGCCAGCCCGCGACCAGCACCCGAAAGGGATGCCGCACGAGGCGCCAGGTTTCCTCAATGGAGAGCAACAAGGCCGTGCCGGGGCCGGGCCGCTGGAAGGCCGGAGCGGGTCGCAGGCCGTCCTTGGCCCAAGTCTCCGCGGCGACACTGTCCCGGCGGAGCTCGGCCGGAGTCGGCGGGCCGCCCGAGGGCGAGAAGCCCAGAAAGAAGACGAAGAGCAGCAGAACCGCCAGCACCAGATTGCCGCTGGCGCCGCCGAGTGCGAGCAGGATTCGCCGGGGCCGGCCGGCTTCGGACCAGGCCAGGCCCTGGACCGACGGCACCGCTTCGCCCTCACCGGCCAGCTTCAGGTGGCCGAACAGCGGGATCCAGCACAGCTGCCAGAGCGTGCCGCGCCGGTCGCGGCGCTCCAGCAGGGGCGCTCCGACACCGAAGCGAAGGACCTCGACCCCGAGGCCGAGGAGCCGCGCGGCCAGGTAATGGCCGAGGTTGTGGGCGCTGACCACGAGGGAGAGCAGCAGACTCCACGCCGCGAGCAGCAAGAGGCTCAGGCTGATGACGCTCCACATGGCGGCAGGCTCGGCTCGCGGGTCGAAATGGCAGGACGGCAGGCGCGGCGCCAGCCCTCCGGTCCCGGACCCTAACGCGCAGAGGTTAACGGCTTGCTCCCGCCGGCCCGGGTCGCGACTTCAGGGCGAAGCGAGCCCTCGCGGCCCCTGCAGGCCGCCGTTTCTCTGCTTGTCGCAAGCGCCGCGGATGTGTATCAGATCTTCCGCCCGAGCGGCCTTACAGGCGCGCGAGAGACCCCAGCGGAGGGGTGCCGGAGTGGTCGAACGGGGCGGTCTCGAAAACCGTTGTACGCGTGAGCGTACCGTGGGTTCGAATCCCACCCCCTCCGCCAGCAAGTCTCTGTTTTCGCAGGTTCTCCGGACCAGACTCGGGCTATCAGCTGTCTTGGCGGCAGTCTGCGGGGCTTCGGTGCTCGCAGCCATGCCGAGTTGACCGGGAGACAGCTAGGCGACCACTTCTGTCGCCCTCTGGCATCGGCTTTCTCCGTTGGCCATTTCCGCGGCACGCTTCGCGACGTGGTTTCTGGAGACAGAACGATCAACGAGCACGTCGCTGCTCCGGACTGAAGCGCAGCATTCGACACTGTTCATTCCAAGTCAGCGGCAACTGCCAATGACGAACAAGGCGCTCTGCGCTCGGGTCGATCGGCTGGCGCCCGTCCAAGATCGGCTCCGTGATGTCGGGAGCCAGAAATCCTCCGTTTCGAATACCCCTCAATCCGTCCCATGGGCACTGACGTCAGACACTGGCGACGTAAGGCTGGCTTCACGCGTCACGTCGGAGACAAGGCCGCACTAGCCTGACGGCGCCCTTCGGGCTGTTAACCAAGAATTCGGGATACCGCCAGAGAATCAAATCATGCTCCGGTTTCGCACATCCGTGGCCCTGCTTGTGGTGCTTGTAGGCTGGCCTATCTCGACCGTTTTATCGCCCGCGATCGCCCTAAGCTGCATCGCAAAGGACGATCGCATGATCGCAATTTGCGAGGGCGGCATCTGCCGTTCCAGCATTGTCGTCGAGTGGGAGACTACAAACTGGAGCCTCTGCCAATTGCACCCGGTGGTCGTGAATTCCGTCACCTCTGACCCCACGGTCTTTGCAACCCTGCACACCCTTGCCTTGAGCCAACGCGGCGACGGCATCTTCGGCATTACGGTGCGGACTGGGTGCATTCGCCGTGGGCTCAGAGAACTATGCCGAGCGCCTCGTGACGTGCAAATCCTTGCTGAAGAGACCTCGCCAGCGGCGCTCGCCGCCATCGAGGACAATTGGCGTCGCCGCCAAGCCGAAGGAATTGAAGCAGACAGGTCTTACGATTTCCGCTTTTACTCGAAACTGACCATGGGCACGGTTTTCCTGGTAGCGCTGCCGTGGCTCTTGTCAGCAGTCTGGGCCAAATTTAATTGCTTTCGGATTCTGGTCTGCCTGAGTGCAAGCGCCTTTTTGTGTGGAATGAAGCTGGCTTTCGGCATCTGGATGCCACCCCTTGTTTTGAGCCAAATATTGATCTTGCTCTGGCTGACCGGCGTCCTAAAGAGCAAGAAACTCTGGAGTCTAGTGACCCAAACCCTGGTGCACCTGTTAGCAGTTCTCTTGCAGCTGTCATTTGTCTATCTGCTACATAGCTTGTATGGCACAAGGATCAGTGATGTTTACTATCCGGGGCTTCTCGACCCATTCAAGAACTTGGCCATGGCCGCGTCGCTTGCTGCGGCAGGCGCTTCCACTGCTTTTGTGATGGTCACCTTGGTGAAGGCTGCGAAATTTCGGCAGAACATGAACCAGCAAGTGCAAAGCCTGTGATTGTTAGCACCGGTTGAATGCCCTGGCTCGCTTGAGCGGACTTCGTAGATCACACCGGTCTCAACGTGGCTTGCGCTCGACCAGGAAGACCCGGCGTTTGCCTCGGCCCTTGAGCTCAACCTCGCCTTGATCGGTCAAGCGAAACCGGCCCGGAAGCAGACTGGCGGTGTCGGCCGAGACCAGCACCGCGTCCGGTGGGCAGACGCTCTGGATCCGGCTCGCGATGTTCACGGTGTCCCCCCAGATATCGTAGGCGAACTTGTGCTTGCCGATGACACCGGCCGTGAGACCGCCGGAGTGCAAGCCGATCCGCATACGCCAGGGCTGGGACCCGGCCTTCTTGGACGACAAGAGGATATCCTTGATCTCCAGGGCAAAGTTGGTGGCGATTTCGGCGTGATTGTCCTCGTCGCCGGCGAGGCCACTGGCCGCCAGGTAAGCGTCGCCGATGGTTTTGATCTTCTCCACGCCGCAGCGTTGGGCAGCGTCGTCGAAGGCCGAATAGAGGTCATTCAACGCTCGGACCAGCTCCGCGGCAGACATCTTTGCGGACGTCGGGGTGAAGTCCACCAGATCGGAGAATACGACCGTGGCGCAGTCGATGGAGTCGGCGATCACCTGCTCGCCCTCGCCGAGACGGCGGATGGCGTCCGGAGGCAAGATGTTGCGCAGCAGACGGTCGGATTTCTCCTTCTCGGCCTCGATCTCGTTCAGCAAGGATTTCTGCAGGTGCGTATTGCCGCGCTGAATGTCCTGAAGCAGCTGCAAAGCCTGCTCGCTGCGCTGCAGTTTTCTCTCCAGCAGCCGGCTTTGCCGGTCTAGATGGGTCATTTGGTCTTCGAGGTCCGGTCTCGACATTAGCCGAGCGCGACCGAGACGATGGCTTGGTTGTGAAATCTCGAGGGCGATTCCGTTGAGGCGCTTCCGATTTCCCCGAAACCATAGAAACCCGCCACAGGAATTGCGGCGCCGACCTCCTTCTGCAGCTGGTCGCATTCCGAGCGCACGTCAAGGGCAAGGAACATCTTGCGCGCGCCGCAGGAGCAGAAGAACAGCAATGCCGGATCACGCCCCTCCGGAAACTGGACCAGAGTACGCTTGGCAACTGCGTCCGCGCCGCGCAGAACATCGTCGTAGGTGGCGAAAGCGAGCTGGACCGTTTCGCCCTCTGGGATTCCGCCGCTGACCTGCATTGAACGTGCTTCTTCGTCAACTCGCATCGGGCCGCGCACGCTTATGTCGCCTTCCTTCTCGATGATCGCCAAGGGGGTTCCGAAGAAGGTCCGCGCATCGGGTCCCAGCATGCTTCGATAGAAATCCAGTGCCGGCTTGTCGTTGATACGGTGAACCGTTCGACCGCTGGCGGAGGTGATGCGGCCGGGCTTGCCGATCGGCTGCCAGCTGGTCTCCGTAGCGATGGCAATGTCCAGCTCCCCGCCGAGCACCAGGAGGACGATCCCATCGCCTAAAATCTCGTCGTCGTAGAAGACGCGTGTGGTTTCGTCCGGTGGGTAGCTGCCTGCAGCGCCCCCAACGATGGGCACATCACCGCCGAATTCTCTCGACAGTTCTCGCAGAACGAGATCCGGGTCCGTGCGGAGAGCGTCACTGAACATGAAGCAGAGCCGCGGTTGCACTGCGCCGAGCTGGTTGCGGATCTGCGCACAGGCTTCGGCTGCCGCCCGTTTGGGATCCTCGGCAGGCGCTCGTCCGATGCCGGTCGCGGTCATCAGATCCGCCGAGGAGAAGAGGATCAGCAGGATCGAGTCATCCTCAAAGCCGAGTTTCGAAGACGCTTCGCCGGCACTGGTGCAACCGACGAGCGACACGCCCGGAAAGGCCGAGCGCAGGTTACCCAGCACCGTGTTCAGATCCAGATTGGCGGCGACGAACAACATCCCGCATCTCGCAGGCTCTTCGCCCAGCTCACCGCGGGCCTGACTCACCACCTCTTCGATCGCCCGCTCGAGGTCGATGTCGGCGCTGTGCCCGATGGCCACGTTCAACACGGCGAATTCCCGCTTCCAGAGGCGAATATTCTGACAGTCCGCAAGTGTACGCACATCATGCAGGTTATCCAGGCGGATTTGTCTTCACACCGTAACTGTCGGCCAATAGATCACGGCCGCCTTGCTCCGCACCATCCGTTGAGGCTCATCACATCGGAACTCCGAAGACGTCAAAACCGGGTGTGTACCTAGCGCACTTCCCGATCAGACGCGTTCGCGTCTGGCCGGGAGTAGTGCGCTAACATCTTGAGGTCAGGGCGTTACATCCGGCCAGATGGATCGCGAAGCGATTCCATCTGATCGGATAACGCCCTAGGAAGTGCCCCAGAGTGGCCTGGCTGATCGGGCAGAGTGAAATGGCCATCGTCACGACGTCCGTCTGCGGCAGCTGCCGGACGGACTTTCGGTCTTCGAAGGCAGCCCGCCGATCGGCAGCGACAAGGCAATCGGGGATTGCCTGTGTCACGGGATCGGGTCCGGCGTGTCGCTCGGTACCGCCTCAGCCCTCGACCACGACGCTTTCTGCCAAGGCAGGGGGGAGCTTCTCCGACCAGCGGCGCAGTTCGTCCAGGAAATCGAGCGCTGTCCGTCCAAAGGGGGTGATCCGATACTCGACCGCCACCGGCGAGGTATCTAGCACCCGTCGCTCGACCAGCCCTTGTTCTTCGAGCTGGCGCAAGCGTTCGGTGATCATCTTCTTGCTCGCACCGCCGACCATGCGCGACAGATCGTTGAAGCGGACCGGCTCGTCCTTCAGATGCCATAGGATCGAGCCGGTCCATTTGCCCCCGAGAATGCGCATGCCTCGCTCTATGGCGCAGGGCCGGGTGCAGGGGTCGTGCACCGACTTCCGTCCCTTCGCATCGCGTTCAACGCGCGCTTCCATCGCGACCTCCTAGGTTACGAAAAGTATACTAGTTGCATTTCGCTTCCACAATGATCAGGTACTGCTCCAGCGCCCGACCGCCGCCTCGGTTGGCTGCTGCAGCACCCGACAGATAAGCGTTTGAGAGCGCCCGACATGGCAAAGATCCACATCAACAACGGTCACCAGCCCTATCCCTTCGCCCAAGGCAGACTGAACGCCGCCTTCGTGCTACGCGCCCATGAGCGCCTCGCCGGCAAGGGCTACGGGGTCCGCGTGACCGAGGTCGCCAAGAACTATGACCTCGAGACCAAGGTCGCGGCCGATTTCGCCCGTTTCGGCGCGCATCTCGACGCCCAGTTCCCGCCGGTGGGGAAGGAGGTCGGCCATGTCGCGGCCTGACATCCATCTCTACACCGCCTCCACCATGAACGGCTGGAAGCCGACGATCTTCCTGGAGGAGGCCGGGGTCGATTACGCGCTGACCTTCATCGACTTCGCCAAGAAGGAGCAGAAGTCTGACTGGTATCTGAAGCTCAACCCGAATGGCCGGATCCCGACCATCGTGGACCGCGGCAACGACGACTTCGTCGTCTTCGAGTCGGGCGCGATCCTGTGGTATCTGGCAGAGAAGTACGGCGCCTTCCTATCCGAGGACCCCAAGCTGCGGTCCGAGACCCTGCAGTGGCTGATGTTCCAGATGGCGGGCATCGGCCCGATGCTGGGCCAGGCCATGTATTTCCAGCGCATCGCCGCGCC
>JASJAL010000370.1 GCA_030067055.1 Kiloniellales bacterium
TGGTCGTGACCCTCGGCGCCGGCCTCGTTGGCGGTGCCTGGGCCGCCGAGCTCAAGCTCAAGGCCTCGCACCAGTGGCCTGGCGGCAAGGGCGATGTCCGCGACGAGATGGTGCAGATCATCAAGAAGGAGGTCGAGGCCGCGGACGTCGGCGTCGCCGTGCAGGTCTATCCCGGCAAGTCCCTGTTCAAGCCCAAGCAGCAGTGGGACGCCATGGTCAAGGGTCAGCTCGACATCTCGGCCTTCCCGCTGGACTACGCCAGCGGCAAGCATCCGCAGTTCAGCGCGACCCTGATGCCGGGCCTGGTCAAGAACCACGACCACGCCAAGCGCCTGAATGACTCGGCTTTCATGGCCGATATCAAGAAGATCATCGACAAGTCTGGAATCGTTGTCCTTTCCGATGCCTGGCTGGCCGGCGGCTTCGTCTCCAAGAAAACCTGCATCCTGGATCCCAAGGACGCCGAAGGCCAGGTGCTGCGGGCGGCCGGCCCGGCCTTCGAGCAGATGCTCTCGGCCGCGGGCGCCTCGATCAACGCCATGCCGTCGTCCGAGATCTACCCGGCGCTGCAGACCGGCGTCCTGGACGGCGCCAACACCTCGTCCGGCAGCTTCGTGTCCTACCGGATCTACGAGCAGGTGAAGTGCCTGACCGAGCCGGGCGACTTCGCGCTCTGGTTCATGTACGAGCCGATCCTCATGTCCAAGAAGTCCTGGGACAAGCTGAACGACGACCAGAAGGCCGCCTTCGAGGCTGCCGGCCAGAAGGCCGAGGATTTCTTCTTCGATGCGGCCCGCGGCCTCGATACCAAGCTGGTCGAAGCCTACAAGAAGGCCGGCGTCGAGGTCGTCTCGATGAGCAAGGACCAGCACGCGGCCTGGCTCGAGATCGCCAAGCAGTCGTCTTACAAGAACTTCGCGGAGAAGGTCCCGGGCGGCAAGGAGCTGATCGACAAGGCCCTGGCAGTGGAATGAGACCGGCAGGCGCCTGAGCGCCGTTTTTCCTTCACCCGCTCCGGCTAGGGTTCGACTACAGGCCTCGCCAATCCTCCACAGCCCTCTCCCTCGGGGAGAGGGCGGGAGCGGTAAGGGCTGCGAGCGGGTGAGGGGTCACCGCACAGGTCTCTGGCACTCTTTCCGGGGGAAGGACTCCTCATCATGGACCTCTTCGTCCAAGGCGTGCGGCGGCTGTCGACGCTCTGCGGGATCGTCGCCGTCGGCCTGCTCCTGGCCGCCGTGCTGGTGGTTTGCCAGCTGGTCTTCGTGCGCTACGTGCTCGGGACCTCGGCGATCTGGCAACACGAGTTTGTCACCTATTCCCTGGTCGCCGCGACTTTCCTCGGCAGTCCCTATGTCCTGCTGACCCGCGGCCACGTGAACGTCGACCTGCTGCCGCACTACCTCGGCCCGCGCGGCAAGCTCGCGATGGCGCTGCTGGCCTCCGTTCTGTCGCTGGCCTTCTGCGGGATCATCGGCTGGACCTCGATCTCCTGGTGGCACGAGGCCTACGCCAACGGCTGGCGCGGCGAGACGGTCTGGGCGCCCCGGCTCTGGATCCCTTGGGCCGCCATGCCGCTCGGCATCGGCCTGCTCTGCCTGCAGTACATCGCCGACATCGCCGCCTTGCTGAGCGGCCGCGCATTGCCCTTCGCCGCCCAGGAGACCGCGCGATGAGCCCGCTGGTCCTCGGCCTGATCGTCGCCATCGTCACCGTCGTGGTACTGCTATCGGGGGCGCCGGTGGCCTTCTCCCTGGGCTTCGTCGCGATCGTCTTCCTGGTGATCTTCGATGGCCTGGGGGCGCTCTCGGTGGTGCCCGATATCTTCTACGGCGGGCTCGATAACTTCGCCCTGCTTTCGATCCCGATGTTCATCCTGATGGGCGGCGCCATCGCTTCCTCGCGGGCCGGCGCCGACCTTTACGAGGCCCTGGACCGCTGGCTGACCCGGGTGCCGGGCGGGCTGATGGCCTCCAACATCGGCGCCTGCGCGATCTTCGCCGCGCTGTCAGGCTCCTCGCCGGCGACCTGCGCCGCGATCGGCAAGATGGGCGTGCCCGAGATGCGCCGGCGCGGCTATCCCGACGGCCTGGCGACCGGCTCGATCGCCGCCGGCGGCACCCTGGGCATCCTGATCCCGCCCTCGATCACCATGATCGTCTACGGCATCGCCACCGAGACCTCGATCGGCCGGCTGTTCATCGCCGGCCTGCTGCCGGGGCTCATGCTGACCGGCTTGTTCATCGCCTGGGGCCTCATCAACGCGCGGGTCCAGGGCCACAGCTTCGCCCTGGGCGACCGCCATTTCTCCTGGCGCGAGCGCTTCGAGGTGCTGCCCAAGATCGGGCCCTTCCTGCTGGTGATCGCCGGCATCCTCTGGGTGCTCTACGGCGGCGTCGCAACGCCCTCGGAGGCGGCCGGGGTGGGCGCGGTCTTCTGCATCCTGCTGGTCATGGTGATCTACAAGCTGCGCAAGCCGCGCGAGCTCTGGAGCGTGCTGCGCGACTCCATGCGGGAATCGGTGATGATCCTGATGATCATCGCCGCCGCGGCCCTGTTCAGCTACATGATGTCCTCGCTCTTCATCACCCAGTCGCTGGCCGAGTGGATCGGCAACCTGGACGTCAATCCCTGGCTGCTGATGCTGTCGATCAACATCTTCCTGCTGATCGCCGGATTCTTCCTGCCGCCGGTCGCGGTGATCCTGATGACCGCGCCGACCCTGGTGCCGATCGTCGAGGCCGCCGGCTTCGATCCGATCTGGTTCGCCGTGGTCCTGACCATCAACATGGAGATCGGCCTGATCACGCCGCCGGTCGGTCTTAACCTCTATGTCATCAACGGCATCGCGCCCGATGTTAGACTGCAGACGATTCTCTGGGGCGCTTTGCCATTCATGCTTTGTATGATTCTGGGGATAGTATTGCTGTGCCTCTTCCCCGGCATCGCGCTGTGGCTACCGGAGGCCTTGATGGGACCGGGAATCTAGGCGGCGGACATGGGCGACATCGCAAACGAGAACTTCTTCGACCGGACCCTGGGCAATCTCAAGACCGCCTGGCGCGACGTCGCCAGCGGGGCGGCGCGCACCCTCGGCCTGGCGGTGCCGCCCGACGCCGCCGATCCGGAGACCCTGACCCGGCTGATGAAGGAGTGCCTGCAGGCCCGCGGCGGCGAGGTCTCGGCCCGCCTGCGCGCGGCCGAGCTGGGCCAGGCCTACCTCGAGAGCGACGCCGCCGGTCGCCGCCAGTTCCTGGAGATCCTGGCCCAGCGCTTCGCCACCGACGATGCCGCGGTCGAGGACGCGATCATCGCCTACCGGGCCGCCGACGATCTCAAGGGCCGGCTCGTGGGCCATCACCAGCTGCGCCGCGCCCTGCAGCCGCCGCGGGTCAAGTTACTCACCCAATTCAATGCCTTGCCGGAAGGCGTGAAGTTCCTGGTCGACCTGCGCGCCGATCTTCTGCCGCTGATCGCCGAAGACCCGCATCTGCGCGATCTGGACCGGGATCTGCGCGAGCTGCTGACCTCCTGGTTCGACCTCGGCTTCCTCGACCTGCGCCGGATCACCTGGGATTCGCCGGCCTCCCTGCTGGAGAAGCTGATTGCCTACGAGGCGGTCCACGAGATCCGCTCCTGGGACGACCTGCGCAACCGGCTGGACTCCGACCGCTGCCTCTTCGCGCTCTTCCACCCGCGCATGCCGGAAGAGCCCCTGGCCTTCGTCGAGGTCGCCCTGGTCAAGGGCCTGGCCAGCAACGTCCAGGCCCTGCTCGACGTGACCGTGCCGGCCGGCGATCCTGCCGAGGCCGATACCGCGATCTTCTATTCGATCTCCAACACACAGAAGGGCCTGCGCGGGATCAGCTTCGGCGAGTTCCTGATCAAGCGGGCGACCACCTGGCTTTCCCAGGAGTTCCCGCAGATTCGCAACTTCGCCACACTGTCGCCGGTTCCCGGCTTCCGTGGCTGGCTGGAAGGCGCCGGAATCGACGTGGTTCCCGGGCTGCTGACCGAGGACGAGAAGCTGGAGATCAAGGCCGCTTCCGGGACCGAGGAGGCGCACAAGGGCCTAATTGACCTGGTCGCCAAGCCTGACTGGCCGGGCGAAGCCGGCTTGGCGCGGATGCTGGAGGCGCCGCTGCAGCGCCTCTGCGCCCGCTATTTCCTCGAGCGCCGGGACGGCGGCCAGCCGATCGACCCGGTGGCCCGCTTCCACCTGAAGAACGGCGCCCGGCTGGAGCGGATCAATTGGCTGGGCGATTCCTCCGTCAACGGCCTGCGTCAGGCCTGCGGGATGATGGTCAACTATTGCTATTTCCCGGAGGAAGTGGAAAAGAACCATGAAGCCTTCATGAGCGAGGGCCGCCTCGCCTTGGGCGCACCGGTCCAGGGTCTGCTGCGTGGCTGGCGCGAGACGAACGGCTCACCAATTATTAATCGTCGTCAGAGAAAGTCCTAAGACGAGCCAAGCATGGATGCTCACGCTGCGCGGAGGCACGACTTGCTCGCAAGTGCCTGTACCGTGAAGGATTCCCACAGCTTTGAGAGCGTGCAGGCGGTCGCCAGCGCGCTGCAGCCCAGCTATCCCGTGCACTGCGTTCGCCCGGAACTGCTGGAGGAGTCGGCGCGCCGCTTCATCACGCTCTTTCCCGGCCGCGTGCTCTACGCCATCAAGTGCAACCCGCATCCCCTGATCCTCGGCGCGCTCTATCGCGGCGGGATCCGCGATTTCGACACCGCCTCGCTGCCGGAGATCGCGACGGTTGCTGATACGGTCTCGGACGCGCGTTCCTATTTCATGCATCCGGTCAAGACCCGCGCGGTGATCCGCTCCGCCCACACGGTCTATGGCATCAAGGTCTTCTCGGTCGATCATCTCGGCGAGTTGAAGAAGATCTACGACGAGACCGGCGGCGAGGGCGTGGTCGCCGTGGTCCGGCTCAAGACCCCGCCGGCCGACGGCACGCTCTATCATCTGGCGGCCAAGTTCGGCTGCGAGGTTCCCGAGGCCATCGAGCTGCTGACCGAGGCGCGGCGCCTGGGCATGCAAGGCGGGATCTGCTTCCACGTCGGCTCCCAGTGCATGACGCCCCGGGCCTATACCGAGGCCATGGAGATGGTCGGCCGAGTGATCGAGGGCGCCGGCTTCGATCCCGTTTGCGTCGACGTCGGCGGCGGCTTCCCGGCGGACTACGTCAACCACAAGACGCCGCCGCTCGAGGACTTCATGGAGGCGATCCGCGCCGGCGCCAAGGCGATCCAGCTCAAGCCCACGGTCGAGCTTTGGGCCGAGCCGGGCCGGGCGCTGGTCGCCTCGGGCTGCTCGCTCCTGGTCCAGGTCCAGCTTCGCAAGGACAATCAGGCCTACATCAACGATGGGATTTATGGTTCCCTGTCGGAGATGAGCCAGGTCCAGATCAAGCCGCCGGCGCGCCTGCTGCGCCTCGAGGGCGCGGTCGCAGAGACCAAAGAGCGCTTCACGATCAACGGCCCGACCTGCGATTCCCTCGATGTCCTGCCCGGCGAATTCGACCTGCCGGCGGACCTGCGCGAGGGCGACTGGATCGAGTTCGACCAGATGGGCGCCTATTCCAACGCCCTGGCCACGCACTTCAACGGCTTCCATCCGGAGACCTTCGTGACCGTTCACGACACCCCGCCCAGCCGGCTCAAATGATCCCGACCGGCCCCACCGAGGCTGCCGGCAGCCTGGCGGCCGCCACGCGCGAAAACGTTGTCCTCGGGCTCTCGGCGCAAGGCTTTCACAAGATCGCCTACAGCGAATGGGGCGATCCGGTTCGCCCCGGCGCGCTGGTCTGCGTGCACGGCCTGACCCGCAACCGGCACGACTTCGATATGCTCTCCCGGGCCCTTTCGGCGGAGTTCCGAATCGCCTGTCCGGACGTGGTCGGGCGCGGCGGCAGCGACTGGCTGCAGGACCCGGCCGGCTATGGCTATCCGCAGTATCTTTCCGACATGAACGCGCTGGTCGCACGACTGGGCGTCGAGAGCGTCGACTGGCTGGGCACATCGATGGGTGGCCTGATCGGCATGATGCTGGCGGCGCAGCCGGGCACGCCGGTCCGGCGGCTGATCATCAACGACGTCGGACCTTTCATCCCCAAGGCGTCGCTGGAGCGGATCGCCGGCTACGTCGGTCAAGATCCCCGCTTCTCCGACCTGGCGGCGGCCGAGGCCTACTTCCGCGAAGTCCATGCGCCCTTCGGCCGGCTCAGCGACGCGCAGTGGCAGCAACTGACCCGCACCAGTGTGAGCGAGGACACCAACGACGACGAGAGCCGGGGTTTTCGGCTGCGTTACGATCCCGGCATCGCACGGGCTTTCGGCGAGGCGCCACCGGAGGACGTCGATCTCTGGGGGCTCTGGGAGCAGATTACCTGTCCGGTGCTGGTGCTGCGCGGCGCCGAGTCCGATCTCCTCCCCGCCGAGGTCGCACAGGAGATGGCCCGCCGCGGCCCGGCGGCGACCCTGGTCGAGTTCCCGGACTGCGGCCACGCGCCGGCGCTGATGGACGACGACCAAGTC
>JASJAL010000371.1 GCA_030067055.1 Kiloniellales bacterium
ATCCAGGACTTCGTCAAGACACGCTTGGCCGCTCACGAGTACCCGCGCGAGGTCGCCTTCGTCGACGGCCTGCCGATGACCGCGACCGGCAAGATTATTCACCGCAAGCTGCGCGAGGAGGGATCAAGCTAGTTAGATTCAATACGATCGCGGCCCATTGGTTCCGAAACCCGCTCCTGCGAGTCTCCGGATCGGGCCACTAGGCTCCCTTCAGCGAGCTCCAATCTCGCTGCGGCAGCCAGGGTATGTGCTCCAGCAGCCCCAGGGCGCATTCGTGATCGATGCTCTCGAAGATGCCGAGCGAGGCCTTGAGCTGATCGGTCGCTGAGAGGCCCCTCTTCTTCGCCTTCGCCCCCCGGAGCAAGGCGATGATGGTGGCGAACTCCAGGGGCTTGAATCCGATCGCGCGACAGATGATGGCCAGATCCTCGAGCTCGGCGCTGTCGAGGATCTTCTTCGCGAGTTTTGGCTCGAGCTGCATGATCTGGCCGAAATCGCTCTCGGCCTCGGCGAAACGACCGCCACGGAGGTTTCGCAGGAAGCTCGCCGGGGTGGCGGAGGATCTGTCGGCTTCCTTCAGCGCCAGTTCCTGATTTCTCGATTGCAGGCACTCGAACTGGTCCAGGAGCCGCGGCGGCGGCGACGGCTCGGCCGGGATTTTCTCGGCAGGGGCCGCCTTCGACTCGGACGTCAGCAGACCCGGGAGCATGCCATCGAAAGCTTCGGTCTCAAGTTCCGCGACCCTGGCTCTCGGCCGCTCCGGCGCTTCGGCGGGTGGCAACTTGACGGCAGGCTTCGGCTCTTGCGCCGGAGGCTTGGGGCGCTCGAGGGCCGCCGGGATCGCAGAGCGCTCCGAACCCTCGTCGGGACCGGGACTCGCGATCGGCCTCGCAGTTGTGCGGGGCCTTGGGGGGCCGCTATCGCGCGCCGCCCCCCCGATCCTGAGCAAGGAACTCGAAAGCGACGCGGCCCGCTTCAACGGCGTAGATTTCTGCTTGCTCAAGCCCTTGCCTCTTCGATCGGCGCCAGCGCCGGGTCCGGAGCGGGTATCGGCCTGGTCCGGGTACGATCCCGGGTTCCGGCGAGCGATTCTTTCAGATACCGCCACAGCTCGGCGATTTCGTCGGGCGAACGCGAGCGGCCCGCGACTTCCATCACCGCGCGGCCGTCGATCGCACTGGCCGCGAAATCCATCCGCTGGTGAACGATGCTCGGGGCGACGGGACCGTGTTCCGACAGCGCCAGGACCGCCTGCATCGTGATCCGCGCGGTCGGATGCGCGCCGTTGACGACGAAGACGAAGGGCTTGCCGAGATTCTCGGCGATATCGATGGTCTTGCCGACGGCGCGCAGGTCATGAGCGCTGGGACGCATCGGGATGACGACGAGGTCCGCCGCGCTGATCACCTGGGCGATCGCCGCCTTGATCGCCGGCGGCGTGTCGATGACGACCAGCCCGACGCCCGCTTCGCGCATTTCTTCGATCTTCTGGGCGAGCCTGTGCGTCGAGCACTGTGCGAGGATCGGGGTCGGCGACTCCCTTTCTTCCGACCACTCGGCCAGACTGCCCTGTGGATCGGTATCGATGAGCGCGACCGGGCCGTCGCCCGTGCGCTCCGCCTCGACGGCGATGTTGGTGGCCAGCGTCGTCTTGCCGGAACCGCCCTTTTGAGCGGCAAGCACCATGATCTTCATTTCGCGCGTTCTCCCTCAGCCGACCGACTTCCCAAGCCACGGCAATGAGTTGAATGGACTGTCTTGTGTGACTGCGTGTTTGGGTCGTGATCGATTCGCTGCTCTCGAGCCGGGTCGACCTCCGCCGGGGACGGCGATCGACGGGCCAAAGCATTGAGCAGGTTCAACAAGCGCGAGACCCCATATATAGTAGAATGAAGTTCCACTATCGCAACATTTCGTTGCCACGCCGACTCGCATGTGTCAAGGTCCCGTCGAAACCTCTTTGAAATCAAGCAGGAGCAACACAGCCGCCATGTTCCCTCTACGCCTGAAGGGTGCTGGTCCGGTCGATTCGTTCTTGCGAAGCTGGTTCGGCAAGATGTACCGGCCCAGGGTGGTGGTGCTCGGAAACCTCAAGGGCGGATCAGGCAAGTCGACGGCTGCCATCCATCTGAGCGTTAGCCTCATGAAATGCGGCTATTCGGTCGGCAGCATCGACCTCGACGGTTCCCAGGCCACCCTCACGCATTTCATGGAGAATCGCCATCGCTACAGATCGACGCCGGGTATCGAACTGGACCTGCCCAGGCACTACCTGATCGCACCCTCGTCCAAGACCAGCCGACACAAGGCCGACAAGGAGGAGGCGCTCTGTTTCTTCGAGGCGCTCGAGGAGTTCTCGGACTTGGACGTGGTGGTGGTCGACACCCCCGGTAACGAGAGCAACGCCTCGCGTCTGGGGCATATCGTTGCCGACACGCTGATCACCCCGATCAACGACAGCTTTCTGGACCTGGACGTCTTTGCCCGGGTCGATACGGATGCTCAGACCGTCTTCGGCCCCAGCACCTACACGCTCTCGGTCCTGAGCCGCTGGGGCCACCGGATGCGGGCCGGCGGCAGGCCGATCGAATGGTGCGTCTCGCGCAACCGGGTCTCCAAGACAATGAGCCGGAACCGCCGGCAGACCTCGGCCCTGCTCGATGAGCTGGCGGAGCCCCTGGGCTACCGAGTCATCCCGGGGCTGTCCGATCGGGTGATCTACCGCGACGCCTTTCTCTACGGCCTGACGGTCCTGGACCTGCCCTACGAGCACATGCGCAAGCTGTCCTACAAGAGCCTGGATGCCGCCCGCGACGAGATCTGGGAGTTCGCCGGCCAGGTCGATATCTCGGAGTTCCCGAAAGCCGGGGCCAAGAGCCGGGCGCCAGCGGCCGAGTAAGAGTCCAGGAGAAGTCGAAAGACCCGTTCCATTGCCCTCACGCCATTGCCGTGAAGCCGCCGGAGTCCTTTCAGCATGTCCAAGTCCATCGACTACTACCTCTCCCTGCGTTCGCCCTGGGCCTACCTCGGGAGCGTCAGGCTGGAGGAGATTGCGGCGCGCCACGGGGCGGAAATCGCGGTCAAGCCGGTCGACTACGGCACCATCTTCCCGCAGACCGGCGGCCTGCCGCTGCCCAAGCGGGCGCCGGCGCGCCAGGCCTACCGCCTGGTCGAGCTGCGGCGCTGGCGCGCCCGACTGGGCCTGCCGCTGAACCTCGAGCCCAAGGGCTTCGCGGTCGACGAGGCCCCGGCGGCCAGGCTGGTCATCGCAGCCGGCGAAAGCGGCGGCGACCCGCTTCGCCTGGCCCACGCCGTGCTGCGCGCGGTCTGGACCGAGGAGCGCAGCATCGACGACCCGGCCACCCTGCAGGCAATCGCCGAGGAAAACGGCCACGACGGTGCAACCCTGCTGGCCCTGGCCGAGCGGCCTGAGACGGCCGCCGCCTACGAGGCCCTGACCCAGGAGGCCTTGTCCCGCGGCGTCTTCGGCGCTCCGACCTACGTCTACGAGGACGAGCTCTTCTGGGGCCAGGACCGGATCGACTTCCTGGAAGAGGCCCTGAAAGCCAGCTGACCGGCGCGTTTCGCGGCCTTGGTTAACGCAACGTTAACCCTGTTTCGCTTAGCCTCTTGTCGCGGGGGACAGCGCCGGCCGGGCCGGCGCTAAACCTGCAGCAATGGCGGCCGAGGCCAGGACGGCAAAGCCGCCGCGCAGAGCGCCGAGAAGCCTGGCTCCAATCGCACCCCACCGGAGATCAAGCCCGATCGAGCCTGCACTCGAGTGAACGCCTACTGCCGCGCCCAGGAGATATCAAGAAGATGAGTCCAAGCGCAGTTCCCGCCCAGATTCTCGACCTCGATCATCCGGACCTCGTCCCCGAGATCCTCGAGCGCCCCCCGGTCTCCTTCAAGGAATCCTGGCGGGTGATACCGCTGCCGCGCGAGCGCAGCCAGGTGGTCGGCGTGCTCTGCCACTGGGCGAGCCTGTGCGGAGGCGCAGCGCTGCCCCGCATCGGCGCCCTCGACCCCGAGACCCTGCCGGTTGCCTGGCGGAACTGCCTGCTCGTCCGCCGCGAGGACTTGCCGGAAACCTGGACCTACGAGTACCTGGGCGACGCCTTCGTCGAGACCGGCTTCGAGCCGCGCGCGGGTCTGGGCCCGAGACCGGCCTCGGCCCTTCAGAGCCGGATCCTGCGCTGGTTCGACCTGACACTGCAGACCCGCCGGCCGATCACCCTGGGCGGAGGCTTCCGGCGCGACGACGGCCAGCGGGCGCGCTTTCGCACCTTGATGCTGCCCTTCGGCGAAGCCGAGGGTTCGGTCACCCACCTCCTGGCCACAGTGACCGCTCGCCCGCTGCTGTCCCTTGAGCCGCACCATCTGCCACTGGAAGCCCACGCCTACGTCGACGGCTACTGGGTGCATCAGCCCGCCCTTCCGTAATCCGCGCAATCACCGTCGGGAATCTTCGAGGTCCTCTCCGGTCCGGGAGTCGCCGGAGATCTTGGCGAGCGCCTCCAGCTTCCTTATCCGATCCTTCGAGGTGGCCCAACCATCCTGGGTCACGCGGTTGATCATGACCTCGGCGACGACCAAGAGCGCCGCGCTGGAATCCCAGGTCCGGCCGATGTCGATCCGGCAGGGCAGCACCACCTGCGCGAAGCGGGCGATCGGCGAGAGCCACTGATCGGTGACCAGAACGATCCGGGCCTTGCGTTCGCTCAGCAGCCCGGCGACTTCCAAGAGATCCTCCTGATAGCGCCGGATATCAAAGATCACGGCGACATCGCCGGACCTTACGTCGAGGATCTGATCCCGCCAGGTGGAGACCTGACCCTCGAAACGCCGGACCCCAGGCCGCACGATCCGCAGGTGGGAGGCCATGTAGGCGGCGACCGAGTCGGAGAAGCGGCCGCCCAGGCAGTAGCACTGATGCTTTGCGTCGCCCAGCAGAGCACAGGCCGCGTCGAGTTCGGAGCCGGAGAGCTCGCGCGCGGTCTCGGCGAGGTTGGCGCGCACCCGCTCGAAGATCTCCGTTAGGACGGAGGGAACCGCCGCCGAGTCTCCATGGTCGCTGCGATCCTTGTCGAGCGGCGACATCAGGCTCTCGTGGATCTCGCTGCGCAAGGCCCGCTGGAACTCCGGATAGCTCGGATAGCCGAGCTTGGCGACGAAGCGCAGAACCGTCGGTCCGCTGGTTCCGGCCAGATCCGCGAACTCGGCCACCGACGACAGACCGGCGATCGGATACCTGGCCAACAGGACGCGTGCGGCCTTCTTCTCCGCCGCGGTCATGCCGGGCAGGACGTCGTGGATCTGCTGCGCAACCGTCACGGCCGTCGCTCACATCGGCTTCAACGTTGTATCCAGTATTCCATAATTGACATGATTGTCACATCTGGAATACTCGTTACAAGCAGAGGGATGGCGGTGGGACGCGCTTTGTCATGGTATTTTCGGTCCGCGACGATGCGGAACCAGGACCTGAG
Organism: Kiloniellales bacterium; assembly: GCA_030067055.1. The sequence continues at coordinate 5,490 of JASJAL010000371.1, forward strand.
AGCTTTGATGAAGCAAAGGGCCTCCTGAGCGCCACCGACGGTCCGCCGGCCGAGATCGTGAACCCGCAGGCGGACTCGAGAATCCTCCTGGTCTGCGAGCACGCCGCCAACCGCGTTCCCGGCGCGCTTGGCAGCCTTGGCCTGGACGCCGAGACCCTCGAAAGCCACATCGCCTGGGACCCGGGCGCAGCCGAAGTCGCCCGCGGGCTCGCGCAGCGGCTCGACGCGACGGCTGTCCTGCAGCGCTTCTCCCGCCTGGTCCACGACTGCAACCGGCCGGCCGGCTCCGAAGATGCCATGCCAGTTCGCAGCGAGGCCTTCGACATCCCGGGCAACCGGAACCTTACCGAGGCGGCCCGGCAGGCGCGCAGCAAAGCCGTCTACGAACCCTTCCACGCGACCGTGAGCGCCCGCCTCGACCGGCGCCAAGACGCAAGTCGGCGGCCGGTCCTGGTCACGGTTCATTCCTTCGTGCCGCGCTATCACGGGAAGCCGCGGAAGGTGGAGCTGGGCATCCTGCACGACAGCGACCCGCGCCTCGCAGAGGCGATGCTGGCCCTGGCCGCGGCGAGCGAACTCGACGCACGGCGCAACGAGCCCTACGGTCCCGAGGACGGGGTCACGCACACCCTGAAAGTGCATGGGATCTCGCGCGGCCTGCTCAACGTGATGATCGAGATCCGCAGCGACCTCATCGCCGATCGCCAGAGCCAGGACGACATGGCGGCGCGCCTGGCGGGCTGGCTGACCGAAGCCCTCGACGGACTCGGGTGAGATGCCCAAGCCGATCAAGCTCTTCGTGAAGTACGTCGACGCCGTGAACCGGGTCTTCGGGCTGATCGCGATGTATCTCGTCTACGCGATGATTGGCATCCTGTTCTACTCGACGATCAGCAAGAACTTCTTCGACCCTTCGCTTTGGACCCTTGAGATGGCCCAGTTCGCGATGGTCACCTACTACCTGCTGGGCGGCGGCTATTCCATGCAGACCGGCGATCACGTCCGGATGGACCTGCTCTACAGCCGCTGGTCGGACCGCAC
>JASJAL010000372.1 GCA_030067055.1 Kiloniellales bacterium
GCCTGGATCGACTTCTCCAGGGTGCCGGCACCGCCGACCTCGACCACGACGTCTGCGCCACGGCCGCCGGTCAGCTCAAGAACCGCCTGTTCCCAGTCCGGGTTGCTGCGGTAGTTGACGGTCTGCCAGGCGCCCAGCTCTCGGGCCCGGGCCAGCTTGTCGTCACTGCTCGAGGTGACGATCACCCGGGCGCCCTGCTGTGCCGCGAACTGCAGGGCAAAGATCGAGACCCCACCGGTGCCCAGGGTCAGCACCGTCTCGCCGGCCTTGATCCGGCCCATCTCGACCAGGATGTGCCAGGCGGTCAAGGCGGCGCAGGGCAGGGTCGCGGCCTCCTCGAAAGAGAGATGCTCGGGAATGGCCACCGCCCCGTCCTGTTCCAGGACCGCGTATTCCGCCAGCAGGCCATCGACCGGCCCACCTAGCGCGCTCGCCATCGCCTCGGGCGTAATGCCGCCGGCCGGCCAGCGCTGAAAGAAGCAGCCGGCGACCCGGTCGCCCGGCCGGAAGCGCGTCACCCCCGGGCCGACCTCAACCACCTCGCCGGCGCCGTCCGAATTGGGAACCCGCGGGTAGGCGATGCCGCGGGCCGGCGGATCGAGGATGTTGAGCAGGTCCCTATAGTTGATCGAGGAGGCGCGCAAACGGACCAGGAGCTGGCCGGGTCCGGTTGCCGGTTGCGCCCGCTCAGTCAGCGCCAGCGCGTCAATTCCCTCCGCCGAGATGATCTCGTAGGCCTTCATTCGTCCTGCTCCCTCGTTCAATGACGTCGCTCCCGGCCGAGGCAATTGCCTCCGACCCGTCGCGGATGATAGGACACTTGTCGGTGTGGCCGTAAGGGCGGCGCCTCCGAACACTCCGCTGCGCAGAGGTGCCCTCCGCAATGAGCCCGGCCGAGTCGGCAAATCATCGGCGCCGCAACGTCTTCCTGCTGGCCCTGTGCCAGGCGGCAGGAATGAGTTCGGCGTCGCTGATGATCAGCGTCACCGCGCTGGTCGGGGCTCAGTTGGCGCCGGACGTCCGCTTGGCCACCCTTCCGCTTGCCCTGCAATGGCTGGCGGTCATGCTACTGGCGACGCCGGCCTCCTTCTTGATGAAGCATCACGGTCGCCGCCTCGGCCTGAGCGTCAGCGCCGTCTTCGGGATCCTGGCCGGCTTGCTCGGGGCCTGGGCAATCTCGACCGGCAGCTTCCTGCTGTTCTGCCTGACCTCCCTGCCCTTCGGCGCCTCTGCGGTCGGGGTCCTGTTCTATCGTTTCGCGGCCGCCGACGTTGCCGACGAGGCCTTCAAGAGCCGGGCGATCTCCTTGGTGCTTGCCGGCGGCGTGATCGCCGCGGTGCTTGGGCCGGAGCTCGCGAAGCGGTCCAAGGATCTTCTGGAGGTGAGCTTCGCCGGCGGCTATCTGATGATCGCTCTGCTCTCCCTCGTTGCGCTGGTCCTGCTGCAGTTCACGACCATTCCGAAGCCGGGCGAGACCGAGCGAAGCCAGGGCGGCCGCACGATGCTGGAACTCGCGCGCCAGCCCGTTTTCATCATCGCCGTGCTCTGCGCTCTGGTCGGCTACGGCACGATGAACCTCGTGATGACGGTGACGCCGCCCGCGATGATTGGCCAGGGCCACGCCTTTGATAGCGCGGCCCTGGTGATCCAGTGGCACGTGCTGGGCATGTATGCCCCATCTTTCTTCACCGGGCACGTGATCGCCCGCTTCGGCGTGATGCGAGTGCTGATCACAGGCGCAGTCCTGATGCTGGGCTGCACGGCGGTCAACCTGTTGGGCGCCGGCGACGTCTGGACCTTCGCCGCCGCGCTCGTCCTGCTCGGGATCGGCTGGAACTTCCTCTTCGTCGGCGGCACCACCCTCTTGACCGAGAGCTACCGGCCCGAAGAAAAGGCCAAGGTTCAGGCCATGAACGAGTTCCTGGTCTGGGGCACCGTCGCCTGCACATCGCTCTCGGCGGGGGCCCTGCACAACGCCGCGGGCTGGGGTGCGATCAACATCGCCGCGACCCTGCCGCTCGCCGCCGTGCTGCTGGCTCTGACATTCTTCGCGCGCTACCGCCGCAACGCCAAGACCGCCGCCGCCGAGGCCTGAGCCGCGGAACCTCAGCTCTTGTGAGGTGGTGCGCCCTCGGCGACGCTGTAAACCTTCGCTGGCCGATCGACCAGCGTGTACTCGTAGCTCGCCTTGCTGGCGCGGCGTGCCGCCTCCTCCACCTCGCCGTGGAAGAACCCGAAAAGCCCGAAGCGCCGCCCGCTCGTGACCGGCGTCACGTCATGAAGAAGCGAGCAAGAGAAAACGACCGCCGAGCCCGCCTGCGGATTGTAGAGCTGCGGCCCGTATTCCGGAAAACGCAGGTAGCCGCCCTCGTACTCGCCGGCGTTGAGAAAAAGGGACATGGCGAAGCGTCGATGCCGCACCGCCGGCGCCGTGTCGTCGCGATGCGCCTTGAACAGGCCGCCGGCCTCTGAGTCGTAGCAGCCGAGACGAAGAGTCTCCGCCCTGCTGACGTGGAAACTGAAGGCCTTGCGGATCTCGGGAAACAGACGTTTGCGGAAGATCGCGAAGAGCTCCTGTGCCGGAGCTTCCAGGTCGCCCAAGGCTATGTCCTCGCGCACCTTGAAGCTGCGGTCGACCTGATTGCGCTGACCTTCGCTGTTGGCAACCCCGCCGGTAAACCTCTGACTGCCTTCCCAGATATCGATCAGCCGGGCGCAGTGTTCGCGCGAAATCAGCCGCGGAAGGACGAGCACCGGCGGCTGCCGCGTTACGATCGTCGGCCTCTCGACCTCGGCCCGCTCGACGCAGTGTGTTACCGCCGCCGAAACCTCCTCCTCGACGGACCCGGGATCGAGCAGCAGCTCAATACGGCCGGCCTCGTCAAGGATCAGAGCGCGCCAGTCCGGCACGCCCAGCTCGAAATTGGCGCTTCCCGGGGTCTGCAGCCCCAACGCCTTGCCGGTCGCGAAGTTGGGATCGCAGACCAAGACGAATGTCCGGGGGAGGTCCTCCGGGAGTGCTGCGCCTTGCTCGGGATCGTCGCCGGTCACCAGCAAGGTCTGCACGCCCGCCGCGTCGAAGGCCTCCTGGCGTTCCGCAAAGGCTGCCAGGCGTCTCTTGGTCCCGGCCGACTTGGCGGTGGTTGCGAACAAGAGCAGAGTGACCCGGCCGGCATGCGCATCGTCATTGAGGGCAAGGCGCGCGCCGGCATGATCTCGCCAGCCGACGCCGGTGATCCTGTCGCCGACTTCCAAGGGCGTTGAGGAAATAGGCAGCTTCGAGTCTGTCGCTTCCATGAACGGTCACTTCTTCAAGCCGCCAGGATAGAAGCGCTGGCAGCCATGGGACAAATCGAGTCATTCGAGTCTACGGCGCGGCGCGACGGGGCAACAGATTTATTGCCTGGCTGCGATCGGGCCAGCACCACTGCGTCAACGCGCGCTCGCGCACTTTGTACCCGCGCGCGCAGATCTTGCCAATCGTCGGGTACCGATCGAGACCAGACACAGCTGGAGAGATACGCCGACGCGCGCCTCCTTTGTCCGCCAGCTACGGCGGGCGCTGGCTTCCTCAAAGCGCCTTGTACATGATGGTCGTGGGATCGAGCCGGTCTTCGACGGTGTCGCGGCAGAAATCCGGGATTACCCCCACCGTCTTGTAGTCCAGCGAGGCGTAGAGCGGCTCGGCCGCATCACCCGTGCGGGTGTCCAGGGTGATCAGGCTCCGCCCCATCTCCACCGCGTAGCGCTCGAGTTCGGCCATCAGGCTTCGGGCGATGCCTCGGCGGCGGAAGTCGGGATGGACCATCAGCTTGCGGACCTCCGCCCGATGGGGCTGGTTGGGCGGCGTGTCATGGTCGAGCTGGACCGAGCCCGCGATCACCCCAGCCTGCCGCGCGACCAGGAGCAGCAGGCCACCGCTGCGCACCGCCGGCAGGACCTTCTTGCGCCAGAAGGTCTCACCGTCTTGCGCGGTAAAGGGTAGGACGAAGCTGATACTCGCACCGTTCTGGACGCACGCTTGCAAAAGTGCGCCGAGTTCGGGGAGGTGCCGGGCGATGTCGTCCGCGGCAAAGGCCGAAATATCGAATTCTGTGCGCCCCGCCATGGAACCTCACACGATGAAGAGTATGTACCTGGCCCCGATCCCCCCAGGTGTCGCGAAGGCGCTGGGTCCGAAGAGTTGGTAGCGCAGGCAGTCGCCCGGCCTCAGGTCGTGGGCCTGCCCGTCGACCGTCACCTCGAGTCGGCCCTCGATCACGAGCAGGTGGTGTTCCAGGCCCGGCCGGGGCGGGTGCTGGTAGGCGATTCGCCGGCCGGCCTCGAGCGCGCACTCCAGGGCCTCCCCGGCGAGGCTCTGGGCGGGAGGGGAGAGGGAGCGCCGGCAAAACCCGGTCTCCTGATCCGTCCAGACCGGCTGCGAATCCCGGCGGACCAAGGGCGCAAAGTCCTCTTCCACCAGATACATCAACCGCGAGATGGTCAGGCCATAGGCCGCGCAAAGCTTGCCCAGCACGCTCGCCGTCGGGCTCACCTCCCCGTTCTCGAGCCGCGACAGGCTGGCCCGGCTGACCTCGCTGCGCCCGGCGAGCTCGTCGAGGGACCAGCCACGCTCGGCCCGCAGCCCCTTCAGCCGCCGGGCGAGTCGCCGGTCGATGGAGCTGTCGTCTCCTTGAATGACTCCCATAAACGAGAAATTATCTCAATTTAGGGATTTCCTCAAGGCCGCCAAAACCACGATTCGGTCCGAAATTACTTCTGGCCGATCGCGTAGTTCCTGTCCGCGCGTTGAAGTTTCTGTTCTAACCCTATGATCTGCTTCAGCCACAAGGACGTACCAAAATTGATACAAGCCAAGGCCCTAATTCTGGACTAGGGGCTTGTGGGACCAGCCATACCAAGAGTCTCGAACTAGGAGCAGAGAAGGTCCTATGGCACTGAAATCATCCACGCCTTGGGTGGTGGTTTTGTTCGCGCTCGCATTGAGCAGCACACTGCCGTCCGCGAAACTCGCCGCCGCCGAGGAACCGACCCAAGTCAAGGCTCGCACTTTCCTGGCCTCGCTCGGCGAACGAGCGATCCATGTCGCCCAGGACAAGTCGACCACCCGGGAAGATCAGGAAGCGCGGATGCGCGCTCTGCTGCTCGAGGGCTTCGACCTGAAAGTCCTGGCCCGCTTGGTTCTGGGCAAGCATTGGCGGAAGCTCGACAAGGACCGGCGCAAGGAATTCGTCGACGTATTTGAAGACGCGATGGTCCAGCAAACCCTGACGATCTTCGGCCGGTACAAGGACGAGACCTTCGACATCAAGACAGTGGCGGCAGACCGCACCAATCCCAAGCTGATTGCAGTCTCGGTCGACCTCCTGAGATCCAACGGCGCCCTCCTCGCCAAGGTGAACTATCGGATCCGAAAGGATGGGAACGATTTCAAGGTCATCGATATCGTTGCCGAAGGCGTCAGCATGGCCTTGACCCTGAGGCAGGAGTACTCTGCGGTGATCGAGAGATCGAACGGCAAAGTCGACGGCCTGATCGAAAAACTTCGCAAAGCTACTCCAAACCAGAGGTCTTAGGCCGGGCTCCGGGCTAGCGTCGCCGACAGATGATGCCGGCGACCTAACACCAAACCCGGCGCCTGACAGATCGCGGCTGGGTATAAAGGCTTTTGGTGTCAGACTTCACTGCCCTCCGAATTCCGGGATAAAGGCCCGCGCCCACGCTGGTATGGTTGCGGGCTTTCGTTCCGAGAATTCCGGATCTCGTCGAGCGCATCCCGAGGCGAGTATCGCCAGCTGCTTTTGGACCGTCCGGCCGTAAACCTAGACGTCCCGGGTTGGACACGCTGTTCAATCCTCTCATCCCGACGTATCATCGACGAAAGCCGTGGAACTGGCCGATCCGGCGGACATCGCGGCCGCCTCCCGTTGGCCGTGCAACAAAAAATCGGCGAACACGATCTCTTGGAGATGGGAGGAGCACATGATCCGTAAATCTGCACTTCTGGCGGCGCTTGCCGCCTTCACCTTGGCAACGTCGCAGGCGTCGGCCGACACCTTCGTACGCATCGTTTCTGGTCCCGCCGGGGGGAGCTGGTATCCGCTAGGCGCCAAGATGGCCGAGATCCTCGAGAAGGAGGTTGACGGCATCTCGACTTCCAACGGCCCGGGCGGCGGGGTCGGCAATGTCAAGGACGTCAACAAGAAGGAGGCGGAGATCGGCTGGAGTTACGGCCACACCACCTTCAACGGTTTCTCGGGCAAAGGCGCGTTCGACAAGGCCCATCCGGACGTGCGGCATCTGGCGACGCTCTATCCGGCCGGTCTGCAGACCGTCGTGCCGAACGATTCGAAGGTGCAGTCCTTCGCCGATCTCAAGAACAAGAACATCAGCCCGGGCAAAACCCAGTGGTCCGGCTTCGCGGCCTTCAAGCTGGTTGCGGGCAAGTACGGTTTCACGGTCGACGACGTGAAGAAGGCCGGCGGCACGGTCCACCACGTTTCCTATTCGGACTCGGTCGG
>JASJAL010000068.1 GCA_030067055.1 Kiloniellales bacterium
GCAAGGCTTGATGTGGCGGACCTTCGATCAGTTCGGCTTCTTGCAGTACTCCTTCATCGAGACCGTCGAGGCCATGCACCCCTTCTATGTCATCCGGGCGCTGGGCGGCGTGCTGTTCCTGATCGGTGCCTTGATCATGGTCTACAACCTGTGGCGCACCGCGCGCGGCGAGGTCCGGCAGGAAGTTCGCGCCGCCGCGCCCGCAGCGCAGCCGGCGGAATGAGGAGGGCGTCATGAACTGGCATGGGAAAATCGAACGCAACCTCTTCCTGCTCTTCGTGCTGACGCTGATCACCGTGTCAATCGGCGGAATCGTGGAGATCGTGCCGCTCTATACCATCGAGACCACGATCGAGAAGGTGAAGGGCGTGCGGCCCTACACGCCTCTGGAACTGATCGGGCGCAATATCTACATCCGAGAGGGTTGCTACACTTGTCATTCCCAGCAGATCCGGCCGTTCCGCGACGAGGCAGAGCGCTACGGCCACTACAGCCTGGCGGCGGAGAGCATGTACGACCACCCCTTCCAGTGGGGCTCGAAGCGGACCGGACCCGACCTCGCACGGGTTGGCGGAAAGTACTCCAACGACTGGCACGTGGCCCACATGATCAACCCGCGCCAGGTCGTGCCGGAGTCGATCATGCCGCCCTACGCCTTCCTCCTGGAGAAATCGCTCAGCGTCGACGACATTGCCGAGCACTTGCGCGCCAATCTCGCGGTCGGCGTGCCCTACAGCGAAGAGATGATAGAGAACGCGCAAGCCGATCTGCGCGCCCAGTCCGACCCGGACGGCGACCACGAAGAGCTGCTCGGGCGCTACCCCAAGGCCATGGTCGGCGATCTCGACGGGCGGCCGGGCGAGCTGACTGAGATGGACGCGATAGTCGCCTATCTTCAGATCCTGGGCCGCATGGTCGACTTCGAAGGCCTGACCGCCGAAGACTTGCGGCAGTAGGAGGCGTAGCATGTACGAAATTCTCAAGGACGCCTATGACGTCCTGCGCCCCCTCTGGGTGGTCTGGCTGATGCTGATTTTCCTCGGCATCGTCGCCTGGGCCTATTGGCCCAAGCGCAAGTCGGAGATGGACGACCACGCACAGATCCCATTTCGCGAAGACGACGCGGAGGCCTGAGACATGCCGACAAAGATCGAGAAAGATGCCGTCTCCGGCCAGGAGACCACGGGTCATGAATGGGACGGGATCAAGGAGCTCAACACACCGCTGCCGCGCTGGTGGCTCTATACCTTCTACGCCTGTATCGCCTTCTCGGTGGTCTATGCCATCCTGTACCCGGCAATCCCAGGTTTCTCGAGCCACACGGATGGCGTCCTGGGCTATAACTCGCGGACGGATCTGGAAGAGAATCTGGCGAAGGCGCGGGGCCGCCAGGCCGAGTTCTGGGATGCCATTGCGGCGGCCGAGCTCTCCGAGATTCCCGGCGATCCGGATCGACTGACCTTCGCCCTGACCGGCGGAGCCGCGGCCTTCGCGGACAACTGCGCGCCTTGCCACGGGCAAGGCGGCGCCGGACGGCCGGGGGGGTATCCAGTCTTGGCCGATGATGCCTGGATCTGGGGCGGCACCCTGGACGATATCCACACCACCTTGCTGCACGGGATCCGCAACGGTGACGAGGACGCTCGGGAATCGGAGATGCCGGCCTACGGTGACATACTGGAGCCAGAGCAGATCGAGGCCGTGGCAGACTACGTGCTCTCGCTTTCGGGAGCCGAGCATGACTCTGCAGCCGCCGAGGCAGGGCAGGAGATTTTCGCCGAGAACTGTGCGGCCTGCCACGGCGAGAACGGCGAAGGCCTGCGAGAGCTCGGCGGGCCACGGCTCAACGACCAGGTCTGGCTCTACGGCGGCAGCCGCGATGAAGTCATCAGCCAGATCCGCCAACCGAAACTCGGCGTCATGCCGGGCTGGAAGGAGCGGCTGGACCCCTCCACCATCAAGATGTTGACGGTCTACGTCCACTCGCTGGGCGGCGGCGAGGAGTAGCCAGGACACGCCTGCGGAGCAGGACATGGACGACTTGGTCGCAGTCGAGGATGCGCTATCGACCCGGGCCCAAAAGGAACGGGCCCGGGAGGCTGTGCAGACCGGTCAATCGTTGTATGCGAGCAGGGTAAAGGTCCACCCGAAGAAGATCAGCGGCACTTTCCGGCGGCTGAAATGGACGGTCCTGATCGTCCTGCTTGCGATCTACTATGTCGTGCCCTGGATCCGCTGGGACCGCGGGCCCGACGCGCCCGATCAAGCGGTGCTCGCGGATATCGTCAACGGCCGTCTGTACTTCTTCTTTATCGAGATCTGGCCGCAAGAGGTCTACTACCTGACGGGCCTGCTGATCCTCGGCGCCATCGGACTGTTCCTCGCGACCAGCCTCGCCGGTCGCGTCTGGTGCGGCTACAGCTGCCCGCAAACCGTCTGGACCGACCTCTTCATGTGGGTCGAGCGCCTGATCGAGGGCGATCGCAACGCCCGCGTCAGACTTGACAAGGCGCCGATGAGCGCCGCCAAGTTCGGCAAGCGGAGCCTCAAGCATGGCATCTGGCTGCTCATCGCCGCGGCAACCGGCGGTGCCTGGATCATGTATTTCAACGACGCACCGACCGTCGTCCGGGATATCTTCACCGGCGAGGCCTCGCTGGGAGTCTACTTTTTCGTCGGGCTATTCACCGCGACGACCTATGTGCTGGCCGGCTTGGCTCGCGAGCAGGTCTGCACCTACATGTGTCCCTGGCCGCGCTTCCAGGCCGCGATGTTCGACGAGGACACCCTCATCGTCACCTACGAGAAGTGGCGCGGCGAGCCGCGGGGCCGGCACAAGAAGGGCCAGGACTTCGCGGAGCGGGGCGACTGCGTCGACTGCAACCTCTGCGTCGCGGTCTGCCCGACCGGCATCGACATCCGTGACGGCCAGCAGCTGGAGTGCATCAGCTGCGCGCTCTGCATCGACGCCTGCAACAGCGTGATGGCCAAGGTCGGCCGGCCTTTGAACCTGATCACCTACGATACCGAGCGCAACCAGGAAGCCCGGGCCGCGGCCGCGCCGACTCCGAAATGGCGCTTGGTCCGGCCCCGGACCGTGCTCTACAGCCTGCTGCTTCTGGTCGTGGCCGGCATCATGCTGTGGAGCCTGGCCTTCAGGGCCACCCTCGACATCAACGTCCTTCACGACCGCAACCCGCTCTTCGTGAACTTGTCGGACGGCAGCATACGCAACGGCTATACCATCAAGATCCTGAACAAGACCCGTGACGGCCGCACCTACCTCCTCGGCGTCGAGGGTCTGGACGCTCCGAAGCTGACCGTGGTCGGTCAGGAGGGCGAGGGTGCAGGCAGCGCGGTTCTGGAAGCGGAACCGGACAGCGTCGCCAGCTATCGGATCTACCTTCGGCTGCCGCGCGATGCGGTCCTGGAAGAGGCGCTGTACTTCACCTTCACCTTGACCGATCCGGACAGCGGCGAGGTCGCCCGCAACGACACCGTGTTCCGAGGACCGAAACCGTGACCGCGCCGAAGACATCGGCAGTGGCACGCTCGAAGATCCCCTGGCTCTTCGTGGGCTTCTTCCTGGCGGTTTTCGCCGCCAACGGCGCCATGATCGCGGTCGCGCTGTCTACCTGGACCGGCCTGGAGACGGACACCGCCTACGAAGACGGGCTGGCCTACAACGACCGCTTGTCCGAACGCGAAGCGCAGAAGGCCTTGGGCTGGCAGGTTGCACTGGCGCTGGAGCCGGCAAGCGACGGCGCGGCGGAGCTTCGGGTACGGCTGCGCGGTCCCAGCGGAGAGGCCCTCTACGCCGACGAGGTTCGAGCCAGCTTCAAACGCCCGACCCAGGAAGGCCACGACTTCGAGGTGTCCCTGGAAGACCGGGGCGCGGGCCTCTACGGCCGCGAAGTCGTCCTGCCGCTGCCCGGCCAGTGGGACATCGAGCTCAACGTCACCAAGGGCGACGACCGGCACAGCAGCCGGCGCCGCGTGATGCTGAAACCATGACCGCGCTGGAAGTCGAACCGCAGCCCACCGCACCGCTCGCGCCGGAAATTGCGCCGCTGGACTGCACGCGCCATGCGAAGCTGGACGACGACGGTCTGACCCGCCTGCACCTGCTGGTCGACGGCATCCACTGCGGCGGCTGCATCCGCAAGATCGAGACTGCCCTGCAGCGCCAGCCTGGAGTCCGCGAGGCGCGCGTCAACATGTCGACCGGCCGGCTGGTGGTCGCCTGGGCGGGATCGGCAGGGCGTGCCACGGATCTGGCCGGGACCGTGGAGGCTTTGGGCTTCAGGGTCACGCCCTTCGATCCGGTTCAGAAACGGGCCGGCGAGGACCGGAGCGAGAAGGAGCTGCTGATCGCCCTGGCGGTTGCGGGGTTCGCGGCCGGCAACGTCATGCTGCTCTCTGTCGCAATCTGGGCCGGGCACTTCCAAGACATGGGTCCGGCGACCCGCGACCTGCTGCATTGGTTCTCCGCTTTGGTCGCTCTGCCGGCGATCCTCTATGCAGGCCGGCCCTTCTATCGATCCGCCCTGGCGGCTTTGCGCGGCGGCGGCCTGAACATGGACGTGCCGATCTCGCTGGCGGTGCTCCTGGCTGCGGCCATGAGCCTCTTCGAGACGATCACCGGCGGCGCCCACGCCTATTTCGATTCCGCAGTGACCTTGCTGTTCTTCTTGCTGATCGGCCGTTACCTGGACCGGCGCGCCCGCGGCCGGGCCCGTTCGGCCGCCGAGCGACTGCTGGCCATGCGCGGCGGGGCGGTGACCCTGCTGCTGCCGGACGGCGGCCGCAAGTCCGTGCCGGTCGAGGCCGTGGAATGCGGCCAGCGGGTGCTGGTCGCCGCCGGCGAGCGCATTGCCGTGGACGCCAAGGTGCTGGATGGCCGCTCCGAAATCGATTCGAGCTTGATCACCGGCGAGAGCCTGCCCAGGCCGGTCCAACTCGGTGAGACCGTGTTCGCCGGCACCCTCAACCTCGCCGCACCGCTGACCCTCGAGGTCACTGCGGTCGGCGAGGGCACGATCCTGGCCGAGATCGTGCGCCTGATGGAACTGGCCGAGCAGCGTCGGGCCCGCTACGTCGTGCTCGCCGACCGGGTGGCGCGGCTCTACGCGCCGGTGGTCCACTTGCTGGCCCTGGTCGCCTTCATCGGCTGGCTGGTAATCGGCGGATTGGCCTGGCAGCCGGCCCTGATGATCGCCATCGCGGTGCTGATCGTCACCTGCCCCTGCGCGCTGGGCCTGGCCGTGCCGGCGGTCCAGGTCATTGCCAGCGGCCGCCTCCTGCGCCGCGGCATCCTGCTGAAGTCAGCCTCGGCGCTGGAGCGCATGGCCAGGGCCGACACCATCGTCTTCGACAAGACCGGGACCCTGACCCTGGGCCGGCCGAGCCTGATTCCCGAGGGCCAGCCGGACGAAGCGTTGCGCCTGGCTGCCGGGCTGGCCGCGGCCAGCCGCCATCCGCTGGCCCAGGCCGTCGCCCGGGCCGCGCCGAAAGCCGAGGCCCGAACCGGCGTCCAGGAAATCCCGGGCTGCGGATTGCTTCTGGAGACCCCGGAGGGCGACATCCGTCTGGGCAGCCAGCGCTGGTGCGGCGTCGAGACCGAGGAATCGGACACGACCAGCGGTCCCGAACTCTGGCTTTCTCGGCCGGGCAAAGAACCGCTTCGCTTCGGCTTCACCGATCCGCCGCGCGCGGACGCGGCGGAGGTCATCCGGCAGCTCAAAGCCCAGGGCTACCGTGTCGAGCTGCTTTCCGGCGACCGTGAAGAGACAGTCGCGGCGGTCGCCGGCGCACTGGGCATCGAGACCTGGCGCGCCGCCTCTACGCCGGCAGAGAAATGCCGGCGCCTCGAGGAGTTGGAAGCCGAAGGCCGCCGGACCCTTATGGTCGGCGACGGCCTTAACGATGCGCCGGCCTTGGCGGCGGCCCTGGTATCGGTCTCGCCGTCCAGCGCCGTCGACATCAGTCAGACCACAGCCGACGCGGTCTTCCAGGGCGAAGCCCTGGCGCCCGTCCTGGAGCTGCTTCGAGTCGCCCGCCGCGCCGAGACCCTGGTGAAGCAGAACTTCGGGCTTGCCTTCGCCTACAACGCCATCGCTGTGCCCCTAGCGATCCTGGGCCTGGTGACGCCGCTGATCGCGGCCATCTGCATGTCGGCCTCTTCGCTGCTGGTCACCGGCAACGCGCTGCGGCTCGTCCGTGGAGGTCGCGGATGAGCGGCCTGCTCTACTTGATCCCAATCGCGCTTTTCCTGGGCCTGCTCGGCCTCGCAGCCTTCCTCTGGGCGCTGAAGACGGGCCAGTTCGAGGACTTGGACGGCGCAGCCCACCGAATTCTCTTCGACGACGACGAGGATGACCGCAACCGCCCAGAGCAACCAGGGACCTGAGGCCAGCGCACACGTGGTCGCCGACCAGAGCGCTGTGGCCGCCTTCCTGGGCGACCCGGCGAGCTATGGACCCGGAATCGAGTCCGTCGAGCGCTTCGATACCCACGGCGCCATGGTCTTCCTGGCCGGAGAGCGGGCCTACAAGGTCAAGCGGGCGGTTGCCTTCCCCTATATGGACTTCTCCACTCTGGCCCGGCGGCGGTCCGCCTGCGAGAAAGAGGTCGCGCTGAATCGGCGCAGCGCACCGGACCTCTACTTGGGCACCGAAGCGATCACTCGCGACCCAAGCGGCGGTCTGTGTTTCGGCGGCAGCGGCGAGGTCGTCGAATGGGTCGTGGTGATGCGGCGCTTCGACCAGGACGGTCTCTTCGATCGTCTCGCCGCCGACGGCGGTCTGACGCCGGACCTGATGCTGAGACTGACCGATGCGATTCTGCGCTTCCACGACGAAGCCGAGCGGCTGGATCGCGAGCAAGCTCTAGGCGGCGGGGCAAGCGGCCAGCGCGAGGTCGCCGACGAGAGTCTTGCCGAGCTCGCCGAGCGACCGGATCTCTTTCCCGCGCCGGAGGTCGAAGCCCTGGCGGCGCAGTTCCGATCCTGGCTCGAGGGCAATGCCGGGCTGCTCGACAAGAGGCTGGCCGAGGGCCGGGTACGGCGCTGTCACGGAGATCTGCACCTGCGCAACATCTGCCTGATCGAGGACCGGCCAACTCTCTTCGACTGCATCGAGTTCAACGACGCCTTTGCCGCCATCGATGTGCTCTACGACCTGGCCTTTCTCTTGATGGACCTGGAGCATCGCGGGCTGAGGCCGCTCGCCAACCTGGTGCTCAACCGCTACCTGCGAGGCGGCGGGGCGATCGACGGGCTGGCGACCCTGCCCGGCTTCTTCGCCAACCGCGCCCTGGTGCGCGCCAAGGTCTCGGCCAGTGCAGAAGCCAGTCAGAGCGACGCGGCCGCCCGCCTGCGACTGGAGACCGAGGCTCGGCAGTACTTCGATGCGGCTCGCCGCTACCTGACGCCGCCCGCAGCCCGGCTGGTTGCAGTCGGCGGCCTCTCCGGCACCGGCAAGACGACCCTGGCCCGGCACCTTGCGCCATGGCTTGGGGCCGCGCCGGGCGCATTGCACCTGCGTAGCGACGTCATCCGCAAGGAGCTTTGGGGCTTCGACGACTTGTCGACCTTGCCACCCGAGGCCTACGGCGCCGATTTCGGCGAGCGTGTCTACGGCCAGATCTGCGAGCGCGCCCGCCAGGCCCTGGCAGCCGGTCATTCGGTGATCGCCGATGCCGTCTACGCCAAGCCGGCGGAACGCGATGCCATCTCGGCCGTGGCCCGCGACCTGGGTTTACGCTTCGACGGCATCTGGCTGCAAGCCGCGCCCGCGACCCTGAGGGATCGAGTCACGGCCCGCCGCGACGACGCCTCCGACGCCGACGCCGAGGTAGTCGCGCGCCAGCTCTCGTACGACACCGGAAAGATCGTCTGGCGGCGCCTAGAGGCTGGCGGCCCGCCCGACGACATCGTCAACTGTGCCGCAGAGGCGCTCGAAATCGCTCGGGGTGATCCAAAATCGGAGGGGCAGCCGTGAGCAATCGGTCAAGTCGTATCGGATCCGACCAGTTCGATTCACGACGCGAGGGTCAAAGCCCTCACTTGATCGGTCGGCAGTTGGGAGGAGAGGCATGCCATCACCCGGAGAGAGAGAGGGAAGGCTTTGGCGCCTGGTCCGGCGATTCGCGCCCGGTCTCGAGGCCCTGCTGCGCTACCAGCGCTCCTGGCTAGCGAGCGACCTGGGCGCGGGGCTCTCGGTCGCCGCCATCGCCCTGCCCGTCGGCATCGCCTATTCCGAGCTGGCCGGAGTACCAGCGGTGGTCGGCATGTATTCGGCCATCTTCCCGTTGCTGGCCTATGCGATCTTCGGGTCCTCCCGCCAGCTTATGGTGGGCCCCGACGCCGCGACCTGCCTCATGGTGGCGGCCAGCCTGGGGCACTTGTCCGGCGGCGACCCCGAGAAATACCTCGCGCTCCTGGTGGTGCTGACCCTGATGACCGGAGTTCTATACGTCGTCGCCGGCATCGCGAGGCTCGGCTTCATCGCCAACTTCCTTTCCCACCCTATTCTGGTTGGATTCCTCAACGGCATCGCCTTGCTCATCGTTGTGGGACAGCTGCCCAAGCTCTTCGGCTACGCGAGCGATGCTGATCACTTCTTTCCCAAGCTCGCCGAGTTCGTCGAGAGGATCGGCCAGGCGCACCTGCCAACGCTCGGACTCGGCCTCGGATTGCTCATACTCATGGTATCGATCCGAAAGCTCGCGCCGAGGCTCCCCGCCGCCTTGTTCATCGTGGTCGTCGGCATCGTCGCGGTCCTCGTGCTCGACCTCGAGGCTCGGGGCGTGGCAACCCTCGGCGAAGTTCCGGCGGGCCTACCGACTTTCCATTTTGCGATCTTCGATCCGCATACTTACCAGCAACTCTTCGGGGACGCGGCCGCCCTCATGCTGATCAGCTTCACCAGCGGCGTGCTGACCGCCAAGAGCTTCGCAGGGCGCAACCGCTATCAGATCGATCCCAACCAGGAGATGATCGCTTTTGGCGCGGCAAACATCCTCACCGGCCTCGGCCAGGGCTTTCCGGTCACCGGCGCCGACTCGCGGACCGCCGTCAACGATGCCATGGGCGGCAAGTCCCAGCTCGTCGGGATCGTCGCGGCCGGCACCATGCTCGTGATCCTGTTCTTCATGACCGGGCCCCTGGCCCTTGTGCCCAGCACGGGGCTGGCCGCGGTCATCATGGTCGCCGCCGTCGGTCTCTTCGATTTCGCGGAACTGCGCGGCCTCTTCGCCATTAGCCGCCGCGAGCTGCTGCTCTCGCTGGCCACTACCGTCGGCGTCCTACTCCTGGGTGCGCTACCAGGTGTTTTCCTGGCCGTCGGCCTGACGTTCATCTGGCTGCTGTCCGTCACGTCCCGGCCGCACGATGCGATTCTCGGTCGAACGAAGCAGATCGGCGTCCGGGGCTTCCATGACCTCAAAGACTACCCGGAAGCGACCACCTATCCCGGTCTGCTGATCTACCGTTTCGATTCCGACCTCGTGTTTTTCAACGTCGACTTCTTCAAGGAGCGCCTGCTGCGAGCCGTCGCCAAATCAAAGACACCCGTCGAGTGGATCGTCGTCGATGCCAGCCCGATCAACATCTTGGACGTTACCGCGGTACAGAAGGTCGGCGAGCTTCGTGAGGAGTTGGCCGCGCAGGGCGTCGTTCTCGCTTTCGCCCGTGCCAAGAGCAGCCTTGCGCGCTTCTTCACGGGCGGTTGGTTCGACCAGCTCCGCGAATCGAACACGGCCCACAACTTCACCACCGTCCGCGCGGCAGTGATCGCTTTCCGCAAGCGCCACAAGGCGGCCGAAGGGGCGTCCGGGTCCGGGCCTTCCGATCAGGGATGACGCGCCACGAGGCATCGCTTGGCTACGACCCGCGATCCCATTGCGTCTAAGGCTGGCCGGTATCCGTCCAGACCACTGCCAGGCCCACCGCACCGGCCACGAGGCTGCTGCCGAGCGCAAGCGCGACCGGGATGGCCAAGGCACGGCCGCCGGAGACGACCGCAATCCCTGCCTTTACCAGGGTGTTGGAAAGGCAGGCCAAAACAATCCCGAGGGCCGCAGTCGATAGGGCGATCGTCTGCCCGGAGAGGCGAGACAGGGAGAGGTTGATGGCGTCGACGTCGGCGACTCCCGACAGGAGTGCCAGGGCCAGGATCCCGCCCTCTCCCGCCCAGGCCTCGGCCGCCCGAACGAGCAGCATGATGGCACTCAGCAGCAGTCCGAACTTCAACGCCATGGAGAATTCGAAGGGATTGTCGAGCCTCAGCCCGGCCGCGCCCGCGGCCTCGCGCTGGCGCAGCCAGAGCACGGCGACGGCAAGGAACCCACCGACCGATGCCAGCCCGAGGGGCCAGGCAAGAAGCAACAGGAGCTGGGGCTCGATCACCACTGCCACGGCGAGAGTTCGCGGGAACATGGTTGCCGCCGCCAGGGCGATCCCGGCCGCCAGGATCGGGCCGCGATCCGGGTTGCTGCGGGCGAAGCGGGCATAAGTCACGGTGACTGCGGTCGAGGAGACCAGACCGCCGGCCAGGGCCGTCAGCAGCAGTCCGCGCGACTCGCCGATCAGCCGAACTCCGACATAGCCAAGGAAGGAGATCCCCGCGATGAGGATCACCATCAGCCACATCTCCTGCGGGTTCAGCGCCTGCCACGGCCCGAAACCGCGATCGGGCAGCACCGGCAAGAGGACCGCGGTCATGACCAGCAGCTTGAGGACCGCGAGCAGTTCTTCGAAGCTGATCTTGGCGATCCAGCCATGCAGAATCGGTTTCACACCGAGGAGCATGGCCGTCAGGACCGCGGCCGCCACCGCGACTTGCATCTCGCCCTGCACCGCCAGCGCACCGAGCACGAAGGTCAGCATGGCCGCCACCACGGTGGTAGAGCCATAGTCCTTGGTCTCGCGCGCGACCTGGAGGCGGGCAAGGATCATCACCCCGGCGAAGGCCAGAAAGGCGAAGCCGAGCACGATCGCCCCCAGCATCTCGGCCAGCAAGGCCCAGACGCCGCCCAGCAATCCGATGATGCCGAAGGTCCGGATGCCGGCCACGCGGCTGCCTTCGCGCAGCGTGCGCTCGTGCCAGCCGCGCTCTATTCCAATCAGGATCCCGAGGGCCAGGGCCACGCCCAGGCCCTGGAAAAGCCCGGCCTCGGAAAACGTCAAATCCATGCTGTCGGACCCGGCCGCCGCCGTCCTCTTGAGGCCCCAGAATCCAGGCCTACTTCACAGTGATGCAGGTGCAGGGGGCAAGGCTTGCAACCTTGTGGGACACGCTACCGAGAAGCAGCCCCTTGAGATCCCCGAGTCCGCGACTGCCCATGACGATCAGGTCGGCCGCCGATCCCTCCGCCGCCTTGATGATTTGATCCGTAGGGTCGCCGCTCACCAGCTTGGTCTCGATCTCGACGACGCCACCGGCCCTGGCAGCACGTTCGGCGATATCCAGGATTTGCTGTCCGAGAGCCTGATAGATCGCCTGCGAACGCTGGTCCTCCTGCACGCTTCTCAAGGCTGAGCCCAAGCCGGCGGAGACGTTGGCGGCCGGCAGTTGCTCGACGGGTGGCAAATCCACGAGATGCTCGATCTCGGCCAGACGGCGCAGCTGCTCCGAGGCCTCTCCCTGCAAGGTGGCATGAAGGATGATCAGCCTCGCGCCATAGGTCTTGGCAAGGTTCGTGGCCAAGCCTACGGCCTTCCTGGCGTGGTCCGAGCCGTCCACCGGTGCAAGAATCGTCTTGAACATGGCGTCCCTCCAAGAGAAAGCCGAAGTTCGGGCCAAAGCCCGAGTCCCGGATATCACGGCGGGGGCCAGGCAACCCTGACGCACGTCAATGGAAAGTGCCCGAATGATTCAGATCAAAGCGCCCAGGCCTCTGCCAGAGAGACACTGTCGGAAGACCGTCGGTCCCTTGGAGAAGCCGGGTCGCGGCACGGGAAAGCAAGCCACGAAGGCGGCAGAGGATCCAGGACTAGCGGGGTCAGTGCTGGGAATCGAGGAGGGAGACGTGAACATCGCGATTGCCCCGGACAAGGTCTTCTTCGTCATCGCCAAGTCGCGCGAATTCGACGCTCAAATCGATGAGGGAGAGCCGGATCCGGGATCTCATCCCATTGAAGACGACGTGGACGAGATGGTGCAGGACTATGGCGAAGACCCGACTTACGACGAGGTGACGGAATTCATCGGCGCTCTGAACGAGGAAGAGCAGGTGAACCTCGTCGCCCTGACCTGGCTCGGCCGCGGGGACTTCACGGTTGATGAATGGGACCAGGCGGTGCGGGAGGCTCGCAGCGCACGCAGCGACCACACGGCGAGCTATCTCTTGGGCATACCGCTGCTCAGTGACTATCTCGAGGAAGCCCTGACCCAACACGGCTACGCCCTCGAGGACATGGAGGCCGAACGGCCCTGAGCGCGACACTCCCGCTCGGGAAAGCCAGGGCGTCGTTTGTGCTCTGACCGCTGGCCTGCGATCCCGATGGTCCGGGTCGAGCCTCTGACCTTGGTGTGGGAGCCGGCGTCAGGATCCTCGGCCGTCGCCCTTCTTGCCTTCACCGTCCAGGCTGCGGTCGTGCAGCAAAGCGTTCAGCGCGCGAATGATGCGCGTCAAGCGCAGGGATTCGCCGTCCGGCTTCCGGGTTTCCCTGGCCAGAGCGTCGCGATCGTGGCGTTCCCACCACCGTAGAATGGCGATCTTCGCTTCCCGGTCCAGTTGCGGGTGAAGCAG
Source organism: Kiloniellales bacterium (assembly GCA_030067055.1). The sequence continues at coordinate 12,754 of JASJAL010000068.1, forward strand.
GACTTCCTCGGGCTGACGAAATACCCGCGTCGGATCACGCAGGATCTCCTTCAAATCGAAATCCTTACCACTCCCGGTCATCCTTCCCTCGGGACCGATCCGTGCTTCTCATAGCCTGATTAAGCGACTGCTCGGTACCAGAAGACACGGCCGCGCGAGCGGACTCATTGACCCACGTCAAGGTATTGACGGCTATGCGGAAAAGAGGAAGCGCGGATCAGGGCGCTCTGAGATCGAGGAGCTCCACCGGGCCGTTGTTGATCGCCAAGAGCGCCTGGCAAACGCTGGCCGCCGGCCGCGCGTCCGCCAAGCGTAGCCCGAGGAGGACTGCCGGTGACCGCCAGTCAACCGGCCGACCATAAACAGCGCCAAGGGTCGGGTCGCGGTCACAGGTAGCGGCCTGGTCGGCCCGCTCCAGCGGAAGCGGCAGCGGCCAGCCTTCGGAGACCAGGAGCACATCCGATAGCGACCTTCCCGGCAGTTTCGAAAGTCGCTTCAACACAGGGTGCGAACCGCCGGGCGCTGCAAGAGCACCATCGAGGACGAGGATGGGTCCCAGCCGATGGACTGGCGCCGCCCGGAACCTGCCGGCGAGCAAGGCCTCGAAGGCCGCCGGCGCCCCCAGGAAGCCGAAGTCGGCGACAGTCAACCCCAGGCGCGGCAGCGTGGCCAAGGCCGCTTCAAGGCGCCGGCGGTCTCGGAAGGCGGCAAGGACGGCCCGCCGCCGGGGCTGGGGCACAGCCGCATCTGACTCCTTGCCCCAAACGGCCTCCCGCCGGAGAGCGCGAGGCATCGTCATTGCCTGCCGGTACCTGCCGGCGGATTTTGGGTCAGAGGACGATGGTAGAAGGGTCAACGAGTGTTCCTCGCGACGAGCTGCCCGGCTTCGTCAGTACTCGAAGCCGTGCAAGTTGCCGTTCGCCAATTCGATGAGCTTCGCGTGATCGTGAATCACGACATACTTCTGCTGCCGCAGCGAGACGATGCCGTGCTCCTTCAATGGCTTGAACACGCGGCTTACCGTTTCCGTGGTCAGTCCGAGGTAGTCGCCGATATCCGCACGAGTCATCGGCAGGTAGAGGCTGTTGCCATCGCCGCCGCGAGCAACGGCATCGGCTGCCTGGGCCACGAGAAAGGAAGCGATCTTCTCGACCGCCGTCTTTCGGCCCAAGAGAAGCATCTGCTCTTGCGCCGCGATCAATTCCCGCGTCGCCAGCGACAAGAGCCGTTGTGCTAGGCCGGGAACGTGGGCCGCCAAGCGGTCCAGCTTGGCCCGTGGGTAGAGCACGACGGCGACAGGCGTGATCGCTTCGGCGGTGTAGATGCAAGCCCCATGCAGCGACAGCCCGAAGAGCTGGCCGGGATAGACGAAGCCGGTGACCTGCCGCCGGCCGTCGGGCGTGAGCTTGTAGAGCTTGACGACACCCTCGACGACCTCGAAGACGCTGTCGCTGTGATCGCCCTCGCAAACAATGATCTCGCGCGGCGCGGCCGACCTACGGACCGAAGCCAGAAACAGGTCGTCAAGCGTTCCGCCCGGCAGTCCCTCGGCAAGGCCGGACTTGCGCACTCCCGCACGCCGCGAGACCTTCTGGGTTCTCAACGCCAGCATTCGATCCTCCCCAACAAAGAGACATGCTCGGAGGACGGTCCGCAGCACAGACCCTCCCCCGATCTCTAGGGAAGCATCCTTGCGTCACAGCCATATGTCGCGCGGCGGGATACTCGGCGACAAAGTGCAACGCTTTGTGACGGAGTGTGACACGTCATCGGGACCAGGGTTTCGGCGACCCGCAGTCCCGTAGAGCGAAGCGAAGGACGTCAGTCCTCCGCGCCGGGCCCGTTCCGTGGCCGTGCGCTTCCTCGAGGCAAATCGGAAACGCGACCGCGCGCCAACAAGGAATCCGTTTCGGCCCGGCGCAGCCGGCCGCAGGCAGATTCCACTTCGCCGACGTTGTCGCCGGACGGGTCGTGGGCGTAGGCACGAACCGCGGCCTTCATCTCAGACCAGGCCTTGGCTTTCTCGGTATCGCGGGATCGATCGGGCATTTGCACCTCCCAAGTCGTGGGCCCTGCGCAAGCACGCGCGCGGCGGAGGCTCCTCCCTCCGATACCGCCGCGATGCATCACCCTGGTGGCGACAGTGTGCAGGAGTCTACGCGGTATGGCAGCGGCATTTTTGTGTCACTCTGCAACTTCATGCTAATCAAGGAGAAAGTCCGCTGCCGAGCGGACGAGAGAGCTCGCCTTGGAGAGCCTTTGTGCAGCCGAAGGGAACCTGGAGACCGAGTATCGTGGAGTCACCAGGACATATAGCGATCGTCGACGACGACCGACGGATCCGGGAAATGCTGGCCAACTACCTCGAAGAGGAGGGATTCGAGGTCAGCCCGGCCGAGAACGGTGACCAGTTGCGCGCCGCGATGGCTGCCGGAAAAGTCGACTTGGTACTGCTCGACCAGGTGATCCCCGGGGAAGACGGTCTGACCTTGCTGCGCGAGCTGCGCCGGCACTCGAGCGTGCCGGTGATCATGATCACCGGCAAGGGCGAGATGTTGGACCGAATCGTCGGCCTTGAGGTTGGGGCTGACGACTATATTGCGAAGCCCTTCCACCTGCGAGAGGTTCTGGCGCGCATTCGGGCCGTGCTCCGCCGGAGCGTCCCGGCCTCCAGCCAAGACGCTGAAATTGCGGACTCCGATACCGAGGCAGGCCCGCTGGCTTTCGCGGGCTGGACCCTCGACCCTCGCCAGCGCGAGCTACGCAACGCAAGGGGCGAAGAGGTCGAGTTGACGACCGGAGAGTTCAACCTCCTGCTGGTCTTCGTGCGGGCGCCGAACCGTCCGCTCAACCGCGATCAGCTGATGGACAAGCTGCGCGGCCGCGACTGGAGCCCCTTCGACCGCAGCATCGATACCCAGGTCGGCCGGCTGCGCAAGAAGATCGAGGCCGACCCCAAGAACCCGGCCCTGATCAAGACGGTGCGCGGCGTCGGCTACGTCTTCACGCCCGAGGTTGCCACGAGCTGAGCGCGGTGCCTTCAGTCCCTATCCAAGATCCGGCGCAGCTGCACCGCCAGCTCAGCCGTACGATAGGGCTTCGCCAGCAAGGCCTCGCCGGGGCCCAGGGCGCCCCGCTGCGCTGCCGCTTCCGCCGCGTAGCCCGAGGTGTAGAGGACCTTCACGCCCGGGTGACGTTTCCGGACCGCCACGGCGAGTTCGCGCCCGCTCATGCCGCCCGGCATGACTATATCCGTGAAAAGCAACTCGATGCCGTCGTGTTCTTCGAGGGCCTCCAAGGCGGCCTGGCCGTTTCCGGCTTCGCGCACCCGGTATCCCAGAGTCCTCAGGCGTTGCGCCGTGATCTCGCGCACCCGATCGTCGTCCTCGACGACCAGAACGGTTTCGCCCTGCCCCTCAGCGCCTTCGCCTTCGGAGCCGACGGGCGCCGCCTCGGCGAGCGTCCCCTCCCAACGCGGCAGGAATAGGCTGACGGTCGTGCCCTGGCCGGTCTCACTCCTGATCGTGGCGAAGCCGCCGGATTGCCGGGCGAAACCGTAGACCATGCTAAGCCCCAGACCGGTACCGACTCCGGGCTCCTTCGTCGTGAAAAAGGGCTCGAAGGCACGGGCCCGCACTTCCGGGACCATGCCCGGGCCGCTGTCCGAAACCGAAAGACGGACGTAGCTGCCGGGGCTGACCTCCGGGTCGCCGGCCATGGCCGCCCCGTCGACATCGGCGTTCGCGGTCTCGATCGTCACCCGACCGCCGTCGCCCAGGGCATCGCGCGCGTTGAGGCAAAGGTTCAGGATTGCGTTCTCAAGCTGCCCCGGATCGCTGCGAAGCTGCCAGAGACCGGGTGAAAGCACGATGCTGAGGTCGATGGCCTCGCCGAGCGCCCGCCGCAGGATGTCGTCCAGACCAAGGATCAGCTCGTTCAGGTCGAGGCTTTGCGGTTCCAGCGACCGACGCCGGGCGAAGGTCAGCAGGCGATCGATCAGCTCCGCGCCGAGCTCGGCCGCCTCTTCTGCCTGACGGACCAATGAGCGTGACTTATCGTCCGTGACCCGGGTTTCCAACATCTCCAGGTTGCCGATCACAACGGTCAGCAGGTTGTTGAAATCGTGCGCAATGCCGCCGGTCAGCTGGCCCACGGCCTCCATTTTCTGGGCGTGGTGGAGCTGCTCCTCGGCCGCCCGGCGGGCCGAGTTGTCATGGATGATCCCGGTAAAGAGCCGGCGTCCATCGAACACCACCTCGCTGACCGACAGGCTGGCTGGAAATGTGCTGCCGTCCTTGCGCCGGGCCGTCACCTCGCGGCCGGCTCCGATGATCCGGCGCTCCCCGGTATCCAGGTAGCGGCGGATGTAGCCGTCGTGGGCACTGCGGTCCGGCTCAGGCATCAGGAGGCTGATGTTGTGGCCGATCATCTCGGCGACCGGGTAGCCGAAGAGCTGCTCTGCCGCCGGGTTGAGGCTTTCGATCACGCCTCCGTCGTTGATGGTTATGATCGCGTCGACTGCGCTCTCGAGGATCGCCTGCAGGCGCGCTTGGCGCTCCTCTGCATCGGCACGTGCGGCGGTCTCGAGGCTGAGATCAGCGCCGGTGCAGATCAGCAGCTGGGGCTCCCCTGCGGAATCCCGCAACAGGGTATGCGACCAGGACACCCGCCGCCGGTCGCCCCTGCGGTCGATCAGGCTGCAGCTCTGCGCGCCGACTGCGTGGCCTCGAAGCAGCTCGGCAACACTGTCCTTCATTGCCGCCGCTTCCTCGGGTGGCACAAGGCAGTCCCAGATCTGCCGGCCGCGCACTTCCGATTGCTCCCGGCCGGTCAGGACCTGGCAGGCCTCGTTTATAAGGACGATCCGTCCTTCTAGGTCGAGCACCAGCACCAGCGAGGCCTTGGGGTCTCGCTTGGTCTCCGTCTGGTCCGGCACTTCGAGGTCGGAAGACATATCTGGGCTCCGATCTCTGCTCGGGACCCTACCCTCACCGCTAGCCTAGCTGCTCGGCCAAGGCGGGTAAAAGGCCATTATCAAGGTGGGCGGCGCCAGCCCAGCAGGCAGCGCAGCCCGATTGGCACCACGAGAGTCGTGGCCACGGCGGTGATTACCAGAGCGGAGAAGAGGTTGCTGACGATCGGATGCGCCCCGTTGCCGGCCAGGAAGAGGCCGGATTTCTGGGCGATGCTGGCGATCACCAGCTCGACGGCACCGCGGCCGCTGAGGCCGATGCCGATGGCCAGCGCATGGCGCCGCCCGAGGCCGCACCAGTAGGCCGGCAGACCGGCCCCGATCAGCTTGCCCAGGAATGCCAGCGCGATCAGGGCGGCGAGAAATCCGGGGACCGTCGTAAAGGCGTCGAGATCGAGCTGAAGGCCGATCCATGCAAAGAAAACAGGCGCGGCGATCGCCGAGGTAATGGTCCCGACCACGGCCTTGACCCGTTCGTGGGCATCGACGCCGACCCGTCCTTTCTCGAAAAAGAGACCGGCAACGAAGGGGCCGAGCACGAAGTGCAGGCCCAGCAGCTCGGCCAGGGCGCCCAGCGCCAAGGCAAAGAGGAGCAAGGCGCTCAGGCTCATGGCATCGCCGTGGTGGTCGTGCAGCCAGCGCCACAGTGGCCCGTATACGTAGAGACCAAGTCCTATCGCGATCCCGAAAAAGACGCCCACCGCACCCAGCAGCAGGAGCAGCGCCGCAAGGTCCGGAAGGTCGCCCTGGATGATCAAATGGCTGGCGACCGCCAGGAGGACCAGCCCGAGGATATCGTCGATCACCGCGGCGGCGATGACGATCTCGCCGACCGCCTGATGCAGCAGTCCCAGCTCCATGAAAACCTTGGCCGCTACGGGAATCGCCGAGATCGAAAGGCCGATGCCGACAATCAGGACTTGGCCCTGCTTCAGCTCGGAGGGTGGCAGCACCGCCCAGCCGAGCAGACAGCCCAAGGCCAGGGGCAACAGCATGCCACCGCAGGCCACGAGCACCGCCTCGCGAGAGTGCTCGGCGATCTCCTTCGGCTCCATTTCGATACCGGTCAGCAGCAGAAGCAGGAAAATCCCGACCTCGCCGATCACTTCCACCGCTTCGCTGCCTTTGAGCCCGGCGAGCCAAGGCACTTCGACCGGCAGGCTGACCAGCGCCAGGGCCAGGACCACGCCGGCCAGGATCTCGCCGATCGAGGACGACTGGTGACAGGCGACCGCGATCCGTCCGAAGACCCGCGCCACGAGGAGGACGACCAGGACCTCGAGAATCGCGGTCACGCGCCGCCGGCCTCCTGCCTTGCCCGGTCCGCCTCCTCGGCCAGGTGCCGCAGGGCCGTCGCCACCTCGACCGGATAGGCCGGCGCGGGCTCCAGGGACCTCAGCGCGGGCGGCAAGCGCCGGAGCTCCGATGCCGCGTGGGCCCGGGCCTCCTTCAGCCCAGGCAGCGGGGCGAGCCTGCGCCCGGCCCGCATGACCGGTGCGATCAGGGCCTCGCCGCCCTGGCTGTCGCCTTCACAGGTGAGGACATCGCCGGCCATGACCGCGTCGTGCGTGTAGTGACGGTAGACCTGCTTGCGGCCCGGCCAGGTCGCCTTACCGGTCGAGACCTTGCGCTTCGGCTGCCCGGCGTAGACCTGCAGCTTGTAGGCACAGTCGAGCGCCGGCGCGTCCGAGGCCGTGGTCAGGCTGGTGCCGACGCCGTAACCGTCGATCGGCACCGCCTCGGCCTGGTAGCGCGCCAGTATGGCCTCGTCGAGGCCGCCGCTGGCGAAAATCTGGATGCCCTCCAGACCAGCACGGTCGAGCAGCTGTCTGACCGCGCGCGCCTCGGCGGCGAGATCTCCGCTGTCCAGTCGCACCCCGCGGACGGTGATCCCTCGCTGGGCCAGCCGCGGCGCCAGGCGGATCACGCTGCGCGCCGCCGCCAGGGTGTCATAGGTGTCGAGCAGCAGCACAACGGCGTCGGGGCGGGCCCGCGCAAAGTCCTCGAAGGCCGTTTCCTCGTCGTCGTGGGCCTGGATAAAGGAATGCGCCATGGTGCCGTAGACCGGGATGTCGTAGAGCGGTGCGACCGGGGTCGTCGCGCTGCCGGCGAAACCGGCCAGATAGCTCGCGCGCGCCGCCAGCAGACCCGCCTCGGCCCCATGGGCCCGACGCAGGCCGAAGTCGACCAAGGTCTTGCCCGGCGCCGCCAGGACCATGCGCGCCGCCTTGGAGGCGACCACGGTCTGAAAGTGCATCAGGTTGATGATCCGGGTCTCAAGCAGCTGCGCCTCCGGCAAGGGCGCGGTGAGGCGCAGCAGCGGCTCGTCGGGGAAGCAGATCGTGCCTTCGCGCAGGGCATGAAGCGCACCGGTGAAGCGGAAGTCCTCGAGGTGGTCTACGAATGCCTCCGAGAAGCGGCCGCTGCTCCGCAGCCAATCGAGCTCCGCGGCCGTGAAGGCAGCGCCTTCCAGGAAGTCGACGACCGTCTCGAGGCCGGCAGCGATCAGGAAGTTGCGGCTCGGCGGCAGCTTGCGCACGAAGAACTCGAAGACGGCGGTCTCGGTCATACCGGCCTCGAGATAGGCCTGCAGCATGTTCAGTTGATAAAGGTCGGTCAGAAGCAGGCCGCTACCGAGGGCGGGCTGCGGGCCTGAAGAATCATGCAAAGAATCCATGGGTCACGCGGACATCGAACGCGGGAAAACAAGCCTTGGAGGACGCTTCCAGGGTGCGGCGAAGACGGCCCAGCCACCTTGATTCAAGTCAATGGAGCCCTTGGCGCGGCGGAGGACGATCGGAGGCTTTGCCGGCGTCGCGGAATCTGTGAGCATGACGGACGGCGTCTTTCACCACGAGAGGATCGAGACTTGCCCGGCGACACCAAAGGCAGCGAGCCGCTGGCTGCAGAACAGCTTTGCTGGCGCTGCGACACCTCGGGATGGAGCTTCGAGACCACCGACGACCTCGAGGACCTCGGCGAGGTCATCGGCCAAGCCCGCGCGGTCGAGGCGATCCACTTCGCGGTGGGTATCGAACAGCCCGGCTACAACATCTTCGCCCTGGGGCCCGAGGGCCTGGACAAGCATGGCATCGTCCGACGATTCCTTGAGGACAAGGCGGTAGAGCAGCCCGCGCCCTCCGACTGGTGCTACGTGAACAACTTCCGCGAAGCCCACGCGCCCAAGGCGATCGAGCTGCCGCCCGGCCGCGGAATGGCCTTCAAGGAAGACGTTGCCCGGCTGGTGACGGACCTGCACGACGTACTGATCAGCGCCTTCGAAAGCGAGGAGTATCGCAACCGCCGCCAGGTCATCGAGGAAGAACTGAAAGAGCGGCAGCAGGCCTCGGTGGCCGATGTCGAAGCCGCCGCCAAGGAGAAGGGCCTGACCCTGGTCCGCACCCCGATCGGCTTCGCCTTCGCGCCGGTGAGCGAGGGCAAGCTGGTTCCACCCGAGGTCTTCGAGCACTTCCCCAAGGAAGCCCGAGAAAAGATCGAGGCCGACATCGAAGAGCTGCAAAAGCGCCTGCAGGCGGCGCTGGAGCAGACCCCGATCTGGATCAAGGAGACCCGCGAGAAGGTGCGGGCGCTCAACCAGGAAACCGCGGAACTGGCGGTCGGCCATCTGATCGGCGCGCTGCGCGACGCCTATGCGGACCTGCCAAGGATCCTGGAGTACCTGGAGGAGGTCCGGAAAGACGTGATCGGCAAGGTCGAGATCTTCCTGCAGCAGCCCAAGCAGGGCGCGGGCCCGCCGACGGCCCGGGAATCGGATGCCGGCAGCGATCCTCTGCGCCGCTACCAGGTCAACCTCGTGGTGCACAACGATGTGGCGGGTGAAGGGGCGAAGGGCGAGGCGGTGAAAGGCCGCGCGCCCGTGGTCTACGAGGACAACCCGACCTTCGACCGGCTGCTCGGCTACATCGAGCACCGCGCCGAGATGGGCGCCCTGGTCACCGACTTCAAAATGATCCGACCGGGTGCCCTGCACAAGGCGAACGGCGGCTATCTCATTCTCGATGCGCGCAAGCTGCTGACCCGTCCCTTGGCCTGGGACGGCCTCAAGCGCGCGCTCTTCGCCAAGGAAATCCGCACCGAGCCGATGGCGCAAATGGTCGGCCTGCTGAGCACGACCTCCCTCGAGCCGGAGCCGATCCCCCTGGACTTGAAGATCGTGCTGATCGGCGATCGCGAGCTTTACTACCTGCTGTCCTTCTACGATTCCGAGTTCGGCGATCTCTTCAAGGTCTCGGCAGACTTCGACGAGTTGATCGACCGCAGCGAAACCAACGACCAACTCTATGCCCGCCAGATCGCGACCCTGGTGCGGGGGAATTCGCTTCGGCCCTTCGGCCGCGAGGCGGTCGGCCGAGTCCTTGAACAGGCGGCACGGCAGGCCGGCGACGCGGAACGCCTCTCAGCCAAGACCGACACGGTCGCCGACCTGCTGCGCGAGGCAGACCACTGGGCGCAGGCCGAAGGCCGCAAGGTGGTCGAGCGCGACGACGTGCAGAAGGCCATCGACAAGCAGATTTTTCGCCAGGACCGGATCCGCCAGCGCATGCAGGAGCAGATCCTGCGCGGCACCGTGCTGATCGACGATCGTGGTGCCAAGGTCGGGCAGATCAACGGCCTCTCGGTGCTCAGCCTCGGCGGCTTTGCCTTCGGCCGGCCGAGCCGGATCACCGCGCGAGTCCGCCTCGGCCGCGGCGACCTGGTCGATATCGAGCGCGAGGTCGAGTTGGGCGGGCCGCTGCACTCCAAGGGCGTGCTGATCCTGCGCGGCTTTCTCAGCTCGCACTACGCCAGCGACCGGCCGCTCTCGCTCTCGGCGAGCCTGGTCTTCGAGCAGTCCTACGGCGGCGTCGACGGCGACAGCGCCTCCTCGGCCGAACTCTACGCCCTGCTTTCGGCGATCGCCGAAGTTCCGATCAAGCAATCTCTCGCGGTCACCGGCTCCGTCAACCAGCACGGCGAGGTCCAGGCCATCGGCGGGGTGAACGAGAAGATCGAGGGCTTTTTCGACCTCTGCGCCGAGCGCGGTCTGACCGGCGATCAAGGCGTCCTGATCCCCGCCTCCAACGTCAAGCACCTGATGTTGCGTCCGGACGTGATCGAGGCGGTGCGCGACCGCCGTTTCCACGTCTATCCAGTGATCAGTATCGACCAGGGCATCCAGATCCTGACCGGCCAATCGGCGGGCCTGCGTGGGCCGGACGGCCGCTTCCCCAAGGACAGCCTCAATCACCGGGTCGAGGTGCGCCTGATCCAGCTCGCCGAGCAGCGGCGGGCCTTCGCCAAGGGCGAGAATGAGGAGGAGAAGCGATGACGGCGCCGGAGACGGAACCGGCCCTGCGCCGCATCCTGGTCGCCCTGGACGTCTCGGAGCAGAGCCGGGCGGCCCTGGAAGCGGCGGCCCGGCTGGCCGGCGGACTGAACGCCGAGCTGGTCGGCCTTTTCGTCGAGGACAGCGACCTGCTCCGCATGGCAGAGCTGCCGGTGACCCGGCTGGTCGGCGCCCGCAGCGCCGGCGCACTGGACCCTGCCATGTTGCGCCGCGCCTTCAAGGTCCAAGCCGCCGAGGCCCGCCAGGCCCTGGAACGCACCGCCGAGCGCTGGCAGATCAAGTGGTCCTTCCGGGTCACGCGCGGGACGATCGCCGAGGCCGTCGTGGCCGAGGCCGGCGATTTCGATCTGGTGGCGCTCGGCCGGACCAGCCGCCCGGCGGTCCGGACCGCGCCCTTGGGCGCGACGGCACGTCGGACGGCGTTGGCGGCCTCCTGCTCGGTGCTGGTCTCGCGCAGCGGCAAGCGGGCCGGTTGTCCCCTGGTGACACTCTACGAAGGCGGCGCCCGCGCCCTGCCGCTGACCGCGGACCTGGCCCGCGTCTTCGCCTGCTCCCTGATCGTCGGGATCCTCGCCGAGACCCCGGAACGCGCCGCCACGCTGCAGGCGGAGGCCGAGGCCTGGCTGCGCGAGTCGGG
>JASJAL010000069.1 GCA_030067055.1 Kiloniellales bacterium
GCCGGGCTGAGACCTGTCGGCTTGGCGGCCTTCTTCAAGCGCCTGCAAAGCGAGGCCGGCGACGTCACTGGGCCCTTCCAGATCCTCTCGACCCATCCCAGCTTCGCGGCCCGTCTGGACCGCCTGAAGGGCGTCGAAGACGAGGGCGAAGCCGCCATGAGCCGGGGCGATTGGGCCGCACTCCAGGCGATCTGCGGGCCGAACGAAAAGGACCCTGACGGGGCGGACGAGGACCTGACCGATACTTGACGGGATCGGGCCGCTTGTTTCGGGTCGTTGCCCCTCGGGCGGCTCTCCGATGCCAGAGGAATGGGTTCTCGGCCTGTAAGGGCCTCAGGCGGCAACGGATGCGTTCTTGCCGCGTCGACGTCCCCATTCCGCGAGCGGCATTCGCTGCTCGATGGCCGCCTCGACCTTGTCCCTGTTCCTGTAGTCGGATTCTCCGCCTTCCTCGCCGAAGTGCGAGAGCACGCTGCCGTGGATGGCCTCGTTGCTGCGGTCCGCCCTGCCAATCTCTCGTTCGAGCTTTTTCTTGAGCCGGTAGACCAAGGGCGCCGTGGTATCGACCGGCCGGCCGCCGCTTTCGTCGAAGACGAACTCCCTGAAGTATTCATCGTCGAAGGCCAGACCTTGCGCTTCGGCCTGCTCGATCATCCAGATCAGGGCAATATCCGAAAGGCGCGAGTCCTCGTAGCCGCCGCCGATGTTGGAATGGGCGCCGACGAACCAGACCTGCTCCAGGGTCTGCTTCTCAAGGTCGCGGTCGGGCGGAGCTATCCAGATCGCCGGGGCGAAGTCGCCGCGGCGTTCGTCGATCGCCAGGGCCTGCCGCGCGTGGGTGACGCAATCCCCGAGCTCGGTATCGTGGAAGGCATACTTGCTGCGCCCGACCCCGCGGAACAAGGAGAGGGGAATGCCCAAGGCACCGACCGTGTCCCAGACGCCCATGAAGTGGATCTCGACGTCGGTCCGCGGGTGTAGCTTCTTCAGCAGCCCTTGGCCCTTGCTGCCGCGTCGCTCCTCTTTCTCGAGACGGTAGTAGGCGTAGGCGCGCTCGAAGTCATCCAGCTCGATCTTTGGCAGGAGACCGACGACGCCCAACAAACCGCCAAGGCTCCGTACCGTGAAAGCGCCGCGGCTGAAGCCGAAGCAATAGATCTGGTCGCCCTCCTCATAGTTGTTTGCGATGAAGCGGTAAGCCTGCTTGATGTTCTCGGAGAGGCCGATGCCGAATGCGCCGCCGAGGACCTTATCCAGGCCCCAGTGGGTTCCCACGCCTTCGTCGTAGTAGACGATCTGAGATCTTCCCGATTCCGGATGGGTCGGGCGCAAGGCCCGCATGAGCTTAACGACGTTGGTCGGGTGCTCGTCCGGTTCGTTCCAGGTCCCGTCGCAGCAAATGACGATGTTCTTTTTGGCTTTGACCCGGGCCTGAGCGCTCTCGGGAACCCGGTCTCTGGGAAAAGGTGCAACGCTGTCGTCGCTCATGTTGCAGGCTCCAGGTTATTCCTGGGACTTGAAACGAAGGCGAGGTGGGTGAGCGCGGCCCCGATTGCGGTTCGAAGCCTAGCGGCAAGTCAGCGAGTAGATCTCGGCGGGCCGCTTTGCTTCACGTGAATGCCAAGCCCCAGCACTGTGATCGTCGATCTCTGATCGTGATCTACAAGTCGACGTTGTTCAAGAACGGATGGATAGCTCGGCCGATCCAAGTAACGGTCGCTCCCGGCTTCAGTGAACCAGACCGTTCATAGGCAGAAAAGAAGGCCGCCGTTCCGGGGGGGATGGTCGGGCGGCCTTGGGGAAGATCCCACAGGGAGGAAAGGGTCAGTCGAAGGCTTCTTCCCAGGACCCCTGGGTCGCGGCCCGGGAATACTCGGTCGCGCGGTTCTCGAAGAAGTTGGTGTGCTCGACCCCATTCAGCATCGCATCGAGCCAGGGCAGGGGATTGGCCTCGACCCGATAGATCGGCTGCAAATCGAGTTGCGCCAGGCGGCGGTCGGCGATGTAGCGGATGTAGCGCTTGACCTCGGCCGCCTCCAGGCCCTCGACCCCGCCCAGCTCGAAGGCCAGGTCGATGAAGGCGTCCTCGTGGGTGACCACGGTCTCGCAGGCCTTGTAGATCTCGTGCTGCAGGCCCTCGGTCCAGATCTCCTTGTTCTCCGAGATGAAGCTGCGGAACAGGCGGATGATCGAATGGGTGTGCAGGGTCTCGTCGCGAACCGACCAGGAGACGATCTGGCCCATGCCCTTCATCTTGTTGAAGCGCGGGAAGTTGAGCAGGATCGCGAAGGACGCGAAAAGCTGCAGGCCCTCGGTGAAGGCACCGAAGACCGCGAGGGTCAGGGCGATCTCTTCCTTGGTCTCGGTGCCGAACTGCTGCATGTAATCGTACTTGTCCTTCATCTCCTTGTAGTGGAGGAAGGCCGAGTACTCCGACTCCGGCATGCCGATGGTGTCCAGCAGGTGGGAGTAGGCGGCGATGTGCACCGTCTCCATGTTGGCGAAGGCGGCCAGCATCATCTGGATCTCGGTCGGCCCGAAGACCCGGGCGTAGTGCTTCATGTAGCAGTTGTTGACCTCGACGTCGGACTGCGTGAAGAAGCGGAAAATCTGGGTCAGCAGGTTGCGCTCGGCCTCGCTCAGGTTGCGCTGCCAGTCCTTGACGTCGTCGGCCAGCGGCACTTCTTCCGGCAGCCAGTGGATGCGCTGCTGGGTCAGCCAGGCCTCGTAGGCCCAGGGGTACTTGAACGGCTTGTAGACGGGGTTGGCTTCCAGCAGGGACATCTGACCTTCTCGTATGGCGTTTCTGGTCTCGTTGTTCTGATCGCAACCGGCCTTACTGGCAGGCTAGGCATTCCTCGTAGTCGGTGCCGTTGACTTGCGGCTGCTCGTGGCCGTTGATCTTGCCCAGGTGCGGGACGGCCTTGCCGGCCCCCTTGTCGCCGAGCACCGATTCGGCGCGCTGGATCGACTTGGAGCGGCAGTAATAGAGGCTCTTCACGCCCTTCTTCCAGGCCTGGAAATGGATCTGGTGCAGGTCGCGCTTGTGCACGTCTGCCGGCAGGAAAACGTTCAGAGACTGGGCCTGGCAGACGTGAGGCGCGCGGTCGGCGGCGTGCTCGATCAGCCAGCGCTGGTCGAGCTCGAAGGCGGTCTTGAAGACGTCCTTTTCCTCGTCGCTCAGGAAGTCCAGGTGCTGGACCGAGCCCTCGTGCACCGTGATCGAGGACCAGACCTCCTCGCTGTTCTGCCCTTTCTCCTCGAGCAGGCGAGTCAGGTACTTGTTGCGCACGTTGAAGGAGCCGGACAGCGTCTTGTGGGTGAAGCTGTTGGCCGCGACCGGCTCGATCCCGGGCGAGGCGCCGCCGCAGATGATCGAGATCGAGGCCGTGGGCGCGATCGCCATCTTGTTGGAGAAGCGCTCGGCAATGCCGAACTCGGCGGCGTCCAGGCAGGCGCCGCGCTCTTCCGCCAGCGCGACCGAGGCGGCGTCGGCGGCGGTGCGGATCTGCTGAAAGATGCGCCGGTTCCAGACCTTGGCCATGACCCCCTCGAGGGGAATGCCGTTCTGCTGAAGGAAGGAGTGGAAGCCCATGACGCCCAAGCCGACCGAACGCTCGCGCAGCGCCGAATAGCGGGCCCGGGACATGGAATCCGGGGCGTTCTCGATGAAGTCGGTCAGCACGTTGTCGAGGAAGCGCAGGACATCTTCGATGAACCCGGCCTGGTCCTGCCACTCGAAATAGGTCTCGAGGTTCAAGGACGAAAGGCAACAGACCGCGGTACGGTCCTCGCCGAGATGATCGATTCCCGTCGGCAGCGTGATCTCGCTGCAAAGGTTCGACATCTTGACGTTTAGGCCGGCCAGCTTGTGGTGCTCCGGCACCGCCCGGTTCACGTGATCCACGTAGATCAGGTAGGGCTCGCCGGTCTCGATCCGTGCGGTCAGGATCCGAATCCAGAGGCTGCGCGCCTTGATCTTCTTGATTACCGCATGGTCCTTGGGGCTGGTCAGGGCCCAGTCTTCATCGTTCTCGACCGCGCGCATGAAGGCGTCCGGGATAACCACGCCGTGGTGCAAGTTCAGCGCCTTGCGGTTGGGGTCGCCGCCGGTCGGCCGGCGCAGTTCGATGAACTCCTCGATCTCGGGATGGCTCACCGGCAGGTAGACGGCGGCCGAGCCGCGGCGCAGCGAGCCCTGGCTGATCGCCAGGGTCAGGGAGTCCATGACCCGGATGAAGGGCACCACGCCGGAGGTCTTGCCGTTGTGGCCGACCTTCTCGCCGATCGAGCGCAGGTTGCCCCAGTAGCTGCCGATGCCGCCGCCGCGGGCCGCCAGCCAAACGTTCTCGTTCCACAGGCCGACGATGCCGTCCAGGCTGTCCTGGGACTCGTTGAGAAAGCAGGAGATCGGCAGGCCGCGGCCGGTGCCGCCGTTGGACAGGACCGGGGTCGCCGGCATGAACCAGAGCCGGGAGATGTAGTCATAAAGCCGCTGGGCGTGGGCCGAGTCGTCGGCGAAATGGGCGGCGACCCGGGCGAAGAGGTCCTGGAAGCTCTCGCCAGGCATGAGATAGCGATCGGTCAGCGTTGCCTTGCCGAACTCGGTCAGCAGGGCGTCGCGGTCGCGTGCGATTCGCACCGTGATCCCGCGGCCATTCTGGAAGACGTCGCGAATCTGGCCGTTGCCCAGAATTTCTTCGCCCAGAAGGCCGGCATCGGCGGCCGGATCGCCCAGGGAAGCTTCGAGGGACTCATCCACAGCGCGGCTTGCGTTTTCCACAAGCGCCGTGGTTGCGCTGTCCCTTCGCTCCTCCAGGCTGGCCGCTCGATCCATGGTGTCTCCCCCTTGTTCGATCCACCACGCTGGGAGCCGTTTTCCACAGCTGTGGATGGGATGAATTGTGTAAATCTACAAGATATAGGGTCTCGCTAGCCCCAGACCCCCAAATCTAGAAGACCGCTACCCTCCTGTCATCGGGAACAGAACATGAACACTCAGGTTAGTGGAGAGCGGCGCCGACTGCAAGGAATCGGTCGTCGGAAATCCGCCGATGAGGGCTCCGCTAGGGCGTTATCCGATCGGATGGAATCGCTTCGCGATCCATCTGGCCGGGTGTAACGCCCTGGCTTCGAGATGTTGGCGCACTGCTCCCGGCCAGACGCGAATGCGTCTGATCGGGAAGTGCGCTAGCGCAGGGCGCGCCAGAAGGCGTTGCCCGGCGGTCTGTCCAGGGTCTCGAAGACCCGGAAGGCGTCGTTGAACCATGCGACGAAGCGATCGGCGTGGTGACCGGTGCCGATCGGGAACTGCCGCATCTTCCAGCGGTTGTCGTGGCCGTCGTTGCGGATCACGCTGCCCGCGTTGTAGGCGCAGGCGACCTTGGGTGGATCGAGATTGGTTTTCCGCCTTTGCTGGCTGATGTAGGCGGTCCCGGCCTGGATCGAGTTATCGGCCACCAGCAGCCAATCCCGGTCGATGCCCGGGTCGTCCAAGGCCTCGCGCGCGGTGGAAATCAGGGTCTGCATGATCCCCGGCGAGATGCGGTGCGGTGTCGCCTCGTCGCTGACGTAGCCGGGTTCGATGCGCAGCGCCTCCGGATTGCCTCGAGTCTCCGTGCAGATCGTCGCCAGCACAAGTTCGACCGGAAGGTCGAATTCGCCACACCAGCGCGCGATCGAGTCGCCGAAGGCATCCCAGACCCGCCGCACGGTGAGCGGCCGGCCCCCGGTGACCTCGGGCGCAGCGTCCTCGATCCGGATGCCGTCCTCGGCCAGGCGCCACCGTACACTGCCAAAGATGCTGTGGTTCACGGTCAGCGTCGGCAGCAGGCCGGTCCAAGGACCGGGCGTGCCGCTCGGCGTTTCAGGAGGGCGGGCCTCGAAAAGCGCCGCCCAGGTGTTCTCGCCGACGACTCCGTCGACCTCGAGCCCGCGCTCGCGCTGGAACAGCCGGACGGCGGTGTCGGTGTCGGAGCCGAAGAAGCCGTCGGCGCGGCCGACCTCGTCGAAGCCCAGCTCCAGCAGTCGTTCCTGGACCTGCTCGACGTCGTCGCCGCGCAGCATGGGAGTCGTCAGCTTCAGCGTTCGGGTCAAAGGCATGCGTCCTCTCTCCGAGGTTCGACCGGCGGGATGCGCCTGCAAATCCGAATGGCGACAGCCTCTAGACGATCCCGGCTTGGAGACACCATACCGGAAGCCGGATCATCTCCTGTGGGATTTTGCACCCGACCCGGCAGTTCTGCTTTGCCTTGTCGACCGACAGAGGCGAGCATGAGGCCATGTGCGGGCGCTACACCTTGACCACGCCACTGGAAGGCCTGCGGGCGGTCTTCCTGTTCGAGGAGTCCCCGAATCTCGCGGCCCGCTACAACATCGCGCCGACCCAGGAGGTGCCGGTGATTCGGCGTGGGGTGGACGACGACAGCAGGCACTTGGCGTTGCTCCGCTGGGGCCTGATCCCCTCTTGGGCCAAGGAAGCCTCGATCGGCAGCCGCATGATCAACGCCCGGGCCGAGAGCGTCGCCGAGAAGCCGGCCTACCGGACCGCGTTCCGCCGGCGCCGCTGCCTGATCCCGGCCGACGGCTTCTACGAATGGCAGGCCCGGCCCTCGGGCCCCAAGCAGCCCTATCTCATCTCCCCTGTGGCCGGCGGGCCTTTCGCTTTTGCCGGGCTCTGGGAACGCTGGACCGACAAGGCCCACGGCGAGCCGGTGGAGAGCTTCACCATCGTCACCACCGAGGCCAACCGGCGGCTTGCGGCCATCCATCACCGCATGCCGGTGGTCCTGGCTCCGGCCGACCACCAGGCTTGGCTCGACCCAGCCTCGAGCCTGGACGCGCTGTTGGCGCTGCTACGCCCGGCGCCGGAGGACGCCTTCGATGCCGCGCCGGTCTCGACCCGGGTCAACGCGGTCCGCAACGACGATCCCTCGCTGATCGAACCCACACCGACCCAAGAGGATGCGGCCGCGAAATCGGACCCCTCCACCCAGCTGCGGCTGCTCTGAAGCCCCTTCGGCGTCCGCTTCACATCTCCGTGCGCCGGCTCGACAGGCCGGCGAGGGGATGGCCATAGTCCTGTCATGACGAACATGTCCGACCTGCGATGACGGCCGCCGATGCCGCGCTGGGCGCGCCGGAGAGCCGGCCGCGCAGCCCCGATCCCTGGGTGACCGGGCTGGGCGTGCTGCTGCTGCTCGGCGGTGCCCTGGCACTCGATCTCAGCTTCGAGGGCCGCCAGGCCTGGCTCTACCTGCTCGGCGGCGCCTTCGGCCTGGTGCTCTACCACGCCAGCTTCGGCTTCACTGGGGCCTGGCGGGTCTTCATCGCCGACGGCCGCGGGGCCGGGCTGCGTGCCCAGATGATCATGCTGGCCCTGACCACCGCCTGCTTCCTGCCGATCATCGCCGCCGGCAGCCTCTTCGGCCGGCCGGCCGGCGGTTTCATCGCGCCGGTCGGCGTCTCGGTCACGGTCGGCGCCTTCCTCTTCGGCCTTGGCATGCAGCTGGGCGGCGGCTGTGCCTCCGGCACCCTCTTCACGGTGGGCGGCGGGCGGAGTCGCATGCTGGTCACCCTGGTGTTCTTCTGCGTCGGCTCGGTCATCGGCACCGCCCACCTGCCCTGGTGGCTCCAGCAGTACAGCCTGGGCAGCATCTCGCTGAGCCGTGAGCTCGGCGCCCTCGGGGCCATCGCTCTGCAGTGGGCGGTCTTCGGCGCCATCGTGCTCGCCACCGTCGTCGTCGAGCGGCGGCGGCACGGCCGTCTCGAGCCGATCCTGCGCAGCGACAAGGGCCGGAGCCGCCTGCTGCGGGGTCCCTGGCCGCTGCTCGCCGGCGCGGTCCTGCTGGCTGGGCTCAACGTTGCGACCCTGGCACTGGCCGGCCATCCCTGGGGGGTCAGCTCCGGCTACACCCTCTGGGGCGCCAAGGCGGCCTCGGCCCTCGGCGTCGACCTGGGCAGCTGGACCTACTGGGCCACGCCCGGCCGGCAGAGACAGCTCGAGGCCTCGGTCTTTGCCAACACCATTTCGGTGATGAACTTCGGGATCATCGTCGGCGCCTTCCTGGCGGCGGGGCTGGCCGGGCGCTTCGCGCCCGAGCGCCGGATCCCCTGGCCCTCTCTGCTGGCCGCCGCGATCGGCGGCCTGCTGATGGGCTATGGCGCGCGCCTCGCCTTCGGCTGCAACGTCGGGGCCTATTTCAGCGGAATTGCCTCGGGCAGCCTGCACGGCTGGCTCTGGTTCCTGGCCGCCCTGGTCGGCAGCTACCTGGGGACCCGGCTGCGGCCCGCCTTCGGGCTGCTGGTCGAGCGCAGCGCGCCCTGCCGAACCTGAGCCGGGCTACCAGACCACCTCTGTCTTTGCGAGGCCGTGGTTGGTCTCGCTCTGGCGCTGGTCGACCTCGGTGTCCCCGGACACTTGGAGCTTGCTGCGCAGGGTCCATTCGTCGACCGGCATAAAGCGCGGCGCCAGGAAGCGATAGGTCTCCCGCAGCAGCCGGACCCTCGTGTCGTTCTGTCCGATCTCGGCTTCGTCCCAGGCCTCGAGGATATCGGCCCAGGCCAGCAGCCGGCGGTGAAGGTCATTGCGCCGCTCGCGGATATAGCTGACCTGGGAATCGATGTTCTTGAGCAGCGCGATGATTTTGTCGGTCCGGGCGTCGACCTCTTTGAAATCGTTGCCAAAGCGAGCGACGGCGGTGGCCATCATACGGGCCACGGGAGCGATCAGCTCGATGGCGACCTGCTGGCTCTTCGTGACCCCGCGCAGCACCTTGATCTTTTCCTCTGTCGCCCTGATTTTCGCGAAGCGGTCGCGCAGCACCTCGATAGCGGCGAGATCGTCGGCCAGGCGCTCGATCAGCTGCAGCACCTTTTCCTTGCCATCCGGCTCCAGGCCCAAGTGGGTGGCCGCTTCGCCCAGGGCGTCGTTGATTCTCGCCATGATCGCCGGGTCCTTGGCAATCCGGGCCAGTTGCTTGCGGTCGGTCACCGAGGATTCCTCGCCGGCTACCCAGGTGGCCAGCTGCATCGTCAGGCGCTGAAAGGCGATTTCGCGATGCTCCCGAGAAATCTGAGCAGAGGGCGCGCCGGTCAGAAGTTCAGCCGGGATCGGATCGCCGGGGCGCAGCAGGACCACGAAGTTAAGGCCCTCGGCGACCAGGTTCAGCATCTGGTCGTCGGCCGAGCCTTCCTTGATGGCAAACTCCTTGCGGATGCTCTCAAAGGGCAGGGCGACCTCGTTGTCGCCGAAGGTGACGATCATGACCGGCTGGTCGGGGTTTTGCGCGGACAGCCGGAAGTAGGGATTCTCCATGGCCGAGAACAGCTTGTGCTCGAAGGCGACGGTCTCTGCCTGCCCACCGCCTTCTTCCTTCGCGTCCTCTGCCATCTCGCCCGCCTGCACCGGTCCTGAATCCGTGGAGTCGCATGGCTTGCCGGCCCGATTCGAAGAAGAGGGCAAGCTGCTCCAAACGACATAGTCCATAAGTGTCGTTAACGCTCGGTAATCGGGGATTCCGGTCCCTTGGCGGCCAGCCGAAGCCCTCGGTCTCGGCCGCTTCGAACCCGGGGCCGGGTTCGGCCTCGCTCCAGCCTTCGTCCCAGACGCCGTTGCTCGGCGCGGCCGTCGGATCGCCGAAGCCGAGCGTGCGGCCGCGGGGCCTTGCGCCGTCGCCGCGCAGGCGTGCGGCAGGCAAAAAGACGACGGCGCGACAAGATGCCGCGCCGCCGCCGTCCCTCTTCCCTACAATCTATTGGGTCAATCTCAAGGTGCTCAGATCGTTGGCAATGGTGGTGAAAGCCAGTTCCAACTGCTCACCGCTCGGCGACTTGAAGTAGCGCGCCGTGCCCGAGGCGCAGCTTTCAAAGAGCGCGTTTGTGGCGGGATCGTTCAGCTGGAAGGTGATCGTGTAGATGATCACGCCCTGGGTCTTCATTGCCTGACACTGAGCGGCAAACATGGCCTCGGTCTGCGCCGTACTCTGCGGGTCTCCGGCGCAGTTTGGCGTGTTGGCACCGTCGGTCATGATGATGATCGCCTTATCCATCAACTCGGTCCCGTAGTCGAGCGGCAGGGTGTTGTTCTCCCAGAAGGTCCGCCAACTCGGTGACAGCGTGCGCCAACCCCAGACCGAGCCGACGTCGTAACGGGTGCAGCCCTTGGCATTCATGTCATCGATCGCGGACTTGACGGCGGACTTGCTTTCGACCAGCGGCAGGACGGCCGCCTCGGGGCAGATCCTGTCCGCATAGTCCGACTGCGGCGGAGCATAGGCGCCCGAGTAGTGGCTGAACGGCGCGTCGACCGGAGAGCTGTCCGAAGTGTCGTGAGGTGCGCTGCGCGGGTTCAGGCAGACGAGGTCGGGATCGGGCGGCGACACCGGGTGCACGCTCGGGAAGCCGGTCACGTTGGACCGAGCCGTAAATGGCACCAATGCGACATAGAGATCCTCGACGGAGTCGTTGTCGCCATAGAGGATATCGAGCAGAAGCTTCGAGGAGTCCTTGAGGTCGCCCAGCTTGCTGCCCTTCATGGAGCCGGAGTTGTCCAGGACCATGGCCACTTCAAGTCCCTTGATCGTGCGATTGACGGTGGCGCGGGCCGAGACCTCGACGTTCTGGACGCTGAGAACCCGCATCAGGGTCGTCGGAATGCTCGCCGTGGCCGCCACCGTGATCTCGTCGCCCTCGGCGTTGACCGTGATATCGGGCTGGGAGACGTCGGCTCCCATGTAGCCATTCGGGAAGTTGGCATCGAAATATTTGGTGATCTGAGCCGCATAGTCGCCGCCGCCGCCGATGGTCAGGGAGCGGCCGCCGGCCAGGGCTGCGGCATCGACGGCCTGACTGAGACGGGCGTTGACCATGTAGCCGCGCCCGGCATCGAAAGCGAGCCCGGCAGCGCCGATCAGGACCACCAAGGTTGCCGCGAGAATGGCGGTAGCTGCCCCGCTCTCGTCAGCGGCATAGCTGCGAAGCTGCGTGAGACGGCAAGAGCCTGGCTTCGGCCACATGGGTTGCACTCCTTCTCTCGTTACCACAGAAACACCGGTTTCCCGCGGACCCATGGCTGGTATGGGACATGACGGCTGCGTTCTGCGGCCTTTGGGGAGTGCTCATTGAACGCAATAATTCACAGAATAGACAGTGTCATTTAAATGGCCTGTGTCAGTAATTGGGCAAGTAATAAAGTAATTAATACTTTGTTTATTGGTAAATTTTCTGTTCTCATGGGTGTCGGCATCTTCGCCGCGGTGGCCGCTGGGCCCGGCAGAACAGCAGAATCGCCTCGCGTAGGATTGGGCGCCCGCGAACGCCCCTTGGGGCATGCGGGCGCGGTGTCACGGATTGCGCGCCGCTGGCCTCGAACCTCTAGGGCCCGGCGCCTGTGACATTTCTGTGGTGCAGCCCCGATGGCGGCGCTGAGGGGTCGCCTGTCGATGAAGAGGCTGGTCCTGCCTGGAGCGCGATCGCTTCACTCTGCCGTCCCGTGAAGCCTGGTTCCCGCGCCAAGCCGGCGAAATGGATCGAGAGTCACGACCCGGATTGGTTCAATCCGAGCCGATCTCGACCTAGCAATTGTTCGCGATCCCGGCCACTTCGCAGGTCCCCGTGGTGTAGTCCGTCATGTGCCGGCATTGCCGGCTCATCGACACCACCAGCTGTCCTTGAGAGCAGGATCCGAGCTCGACCCAGGCGTCGAAGCCGACCAAGCGACTGCCTTGGCGGCTGGACTGATAGCGACCGTCGATGCGCATCGCCTTGACGTCGTCTTTATCGATGCCGAGTTCGGCCAGGCGCTGGTTCGCGGTAGCTGAACAGGGGTGGCTGTCAGCCTTCGACGGCTGTGACAGACAGGCGATGCCTCCGACGAGAACGCTGGCGGCCAGCAAGAGACTTCTCAAGGATCCCTCCCAAGGCTTTGGCCGTGGTTGCCGTTGCGACGGCTGCCGGCTGCAATCCACCGCGAAGACCATAGAATAAGGACGGACGCGCTATGGCATCAACGCTGTCGAACCGATCGAAGGACACGATCGGGTGAGCGCAACCTCAGGCCTGTCGCCTCCGGTCGGTTTTCAGCCGTGCCAGCGGTCAGTTACGTAGACCTGGAACCTCGCAGGCGGGGGTCGTGAAAGCGGTCTTGTAGCCGCAGAGGAGGCTCATCTTGATTGCGAGCTTTCCCTGGCTGCATGACTGCAAGTCAACCCAGGCCTGATAGCCGATGGTCTTTGGCTCTCCGTCGACGAACTGAACCTGCTCGAGGACCAAGATCTCCTTTGCCTCGGCCTGATCGACGCCGAGGCGGGCCAGATGCTGGTTCGCGGCTGCCGCGCAATCATGCCCGTCGGCCAAGCCGGCTTCGGACAAGAGCGATATCGAGCCGAGAAGCGCCATGGCGGCGCCTAACGCAATTTGTCGTTTCATCGCGTTCCCCGCCTGTTTGCTCGTCGGCTTCGGGGTACGACGGGTGTCGGCAGCCCGGCCGACGACTGATCGTCGATTATCTCAGATCTCCGCCTTCGAATCCATGCTGCGGCTTCGCCATCGTCCGGCGTTCACGACCTTGGGCCGGGGTCGCCGGCGGCGGCTCAGCGGGTGATGATCTCCGGTCCCATAAGGGCGTTGGGAATCAGGGTCGAGAGTCCGGGTATGTAGGTCACCATGATCAGGAACACGAAGAGGATTCCCAGCCAGGGCATGGCCGCCTTGACGACCCGGAGCATGGGCATTCCCGCTACACCCGAAGTCACGAAGAGGTTGAGACCCACTGGCGGCGTGATCATGCCGATCTCCATGTTGACGACCATGATGATCCCGAGGTGGATGGGGTCGATGCCGAGCTCGATGGCGATGGGGAAGACCAAAGGGGCGACGATCACAATCAGCCCGGAAGGCTCCATGAACTGGCCACCGATCAGCAAGATCACGTTGACTATGACCAGGAACATCACCGGGCCGAAACCGGCTTCCAACATGGCGCCGGCGATCGCCTGGGGAATCTGTTCCTCGGTCAGCACATGCTTGAGGATCAGCGCGTTGGCGATGATGAAAAGGAGCATGATCGTCGTCTTGCCGGCCTCGAAGAGCGCATGCTTGGTGTCCCGGTGGAGAAAGACCGTAATCAGGCTCTGAGGCCGCGACAGCAGGGAATGTCGTTGGTCGCCTTCGCCCTTCAGCGGTCCCATGTCCTTGTAGACAAAGTTGGCGATAAAGAAGGCATAGACGGCCGCGACGGCGGCGGCCTCGGTCGGCGTGAAGATGCCACCGTAGATGCCGCCCAGAATGATCAAGATCAGGAACAGGCCCCAGGCGGCGTCCCGGGCCGACTGGAAGACCTCCGTGAATCCGGCCCAGGGCTGCGCCGGCAGGTCCTTGATCTTGGCCGCGACGTAGATGCCGATCATCAGCATCAGGCCGGCCAGCAGGCCAGGGATGACCCCAGCTAGGAACATCCGCCCGACCGAGACGTCGACTGCCGAGGCGTAGACCACCATCACGATCGAGGGCGGAATGAGAATACCCAGCGTGCCGGCGTTGCAGATCACACCGGCTGCAAAGTCCTTGGTGTAGCCGACTTGGCGCATGCCGGCGATGACGATGGTGCCGATGGCGACCACGGTGGCAGGCGACGATCCCGAAAGCGCCGCAAACATCATGCAGGCGAAAACGCCGGCGATGGCCAGGCCACCCTGGAAATGGCCGACGCAGGCGATGGAAAAGCGAATGATGCGCCGCGCCACCCCGCCGGTCGACATAAAGGTCGAGGCCAGAATGAAGAAGGGAATGGCGAGAAGGGTGTAGTGCCCGGCAAAGGCGTTGAACAGTGTCTGGGCAATAGAGCCGAGCGAACTGTCTGAATAGACTAGTAGAAAAATGACCGAGCTCAGGCCCAGCGACAAGGCAATCGGCACGCCAATCAACAGAAAGCCGATCACCATGGCGAAGAGGAAGAGGACATCCATGGTCAGTCCTCCTTGTCCGCTCGGGCAGACGCTTCTTCGAGCATCTCCTCGGCTTCGTGGCTGGCGATGATGATGTCTGTCTGGCCCGAGACCACCTGCCAGGCCAACTGGATGAAGCGGAGGGTCAAGAGGGCCATGCCGATCGGCAGCGCGGCGTAGGGGATGAAGCGGGGCAGCTTCTCGTAGGCCTCTCCTTCGTTCATAGGACTTTCTATGAAGCGCAGGAAATCCAGCATCGGGATGTCGTTGACTTCGTACCAGGCCTGATCCTTCAGCGTGCCGTCGAGCATGGGCAAGGCGGCGAAGGGCGCCCAGTAGTTCCAGGCGCCTATCAGAACGAGGATGCTGAAGGCTAGGCAGGCGGCCACCGCAATCAGGGCGAGGATGCGCCTTGCGCTAGCGCCGACCATGTTGAGGACGACATCGACTCCGAGATGGGCTCGGGCTTTGACGCAGTAGGAAGCCCCGATCAGGACCAGCCAGGCGAAAAGGAAGACCGTGGTCTCCAAGGCCCAAAGGATATTCGTGTTGAAGGCATAGCGCGCAATGACATTGACGAAGGTCACCAGCGTCATCAGTCCGAGGATGACGGCGATCAGCGTCTCCTCGATGTTGTTGACCACGCGCCCGAGCTTCGTTTTCGGCTCGTAGTGCATTCTTGCCCCCTCCCTGGTGATGCCTACCTAGGGCCCCCGGCCCTGAGACTCGCATGCGCGAATCTCAGAATCAAAGGGACACCGGCTTTTTTTTGGTTCCAGGGTCGTTCGGCTTTCCAGGTTCGGCACAGGGTCCGTGCCGAACCTGGAAGCCATCAGATCTGCAAAGGCGTGGCCCCTGTTGTCCCGACCGCGCCCTTGAGCTGCAAGAAGCGTCAGTTGGTCGCGTTCGCGGCCTGTGCGGCGGCGATCAGGTCGGCGCCGATGTCGTCCTCGAACTTCGACCAGACGGGCTTCATGGCTTCGACCCACTTGGCCCGCTGTTGTGCATTCAGGCTGCGGATTTCGCCACCGGCCTCGACGATGGCGGCCTTGGCCTGCTCGTTGACGCTCGTGGACTCCGAATTCCGCGTCTTGCTGACTTCATCGAGGATGGTCTTCAGCTGACTCTGGACATCGCCTGGAAGACCCTCCCACCAGTCGGTCGAAGTGACGACAAGGTAGTCGATGATGCCGTGGTTGGATTCGGTGATGCCGTCCTGAACCTCGAAGAACTTCTTGCCGTAGATGTTCGACCAGGTGTTCTCCTGCCCG
Source organism: Kiloniellales bacterium (assembly GCA_030067055.1). Next base: position 15,215 of record JASJAL010000069.1, read on the forward strand.
TCCACGACGCCAGTCTGCAGGGCGCCGTAGACCTCGGAGAAGGCCATCTTCTGAGGGTTGGCCTTCAGCGCCTCCATCTGGGCCACCAGCACGTCGGAAGGCTGGACCCGGAACTTCAGCCCTGCGGCGTCGCCGGGTTCGATGAGCGGCTTGTTGGCCGAGATTTGCTTCATGCCGTTGTGCCAGAATGCAAGGCCCTGGAGCCCGCGGCGGCGCATGGCATCTTTCAGTTTCTGTCCGTCGGCGGAGTTCTGGAAGCGGTCGACGGCATTGATATCATCGAACAGGAACGGCAGGTCGAAGAGGCGAAACTTCTTGGTGAACTTCTCGAACTTCGACAAGGAAGGTGCGGCCATCTGGACGTCGCCCGCCAGCATTGCCTCGAGGACCTGGTCGTCGTTGTACAGCTGCGAGTTCGGGAAGACCTCGATGCAGGCCTTGCCGTTCATTTCCTCGTTAATCCGCTTCTCCAGAAGCGAGGCCGCGAGGCCCTTGGGGTGCTTGTCGGCGTTGGTGACGTGACTGAACTTAATGACGATCTCGCCGGAATCACACTTGGCCTGTGCGGACCCGGTGCCCAGGGCGAGGGTTGCGCCCAGGGCGAGCACCGAGGCGCAGGTGAGAACCCTGGCGGTGCGGACTAGCTTCTTCATTCGCTCTGCCTCCCTAAATGAACTGGTGAATTCTTAGCACGATCCCCGGCCTCTTGCCGGAGCGAATCCTCGAAATTCTTTCCCGATTCCCGATTTCTTTCAGCAAGAGCCGTGCCAGCCGCAATGCCACCTCTTTGTGCCCCGCTCCGAGCTTTCCTGAAGGCGCACTTTGCCTGGCCTTTGCGGGCTGCTCGGGCAAGCTTTAGTGCAAGCACCCCAGTTCTACCGTGCGGGTTTCCACACGGACGGGCGGCCCGGACTGTCACCCTTCCGGCACAACCCGCGCGGTCCGCAGAAAGGGGTCAGTCGGCGGCGGCGCGGCTGATGCCGTGCTTGTGCATCTTCTCGTAGAGCGTCTTGCGCGGGACCTTGAGGCTCTGGCAGGTCGCCGTGACGTTGCCGCCCTGGCGTTCCAGCTCGGCGAGGATCAGCGATCTCTCGAAGTCGTCGACGCGGCTGCGCAGGCTCGCGGCGCCAGCAGAGTCCGTCGACGCGGTTTCGGCGAGCTCGAGATCGAAGCCGAGCAAATGGCGCTCCGCAGCGTTCTGCAGCTCGCGCACGTTGCCCGGCCAGTCGTGGGCCAGAAGCTCGTGCAATAGCTCGGGATCGCTGGCCGGGGTGGCACGATCGAGGCGCCGTGCCGCTCTTTGCCTGAAGTGCTCGAACAGGAGCGGAATATCAGCCGACCGCTCGCGCAGGCTGGGAATGTGCAGTGTCACGACGTTGAGCCTGAAATACAGGTCCGAACGGAATCGCTGCTCTTCGACCGTGGCCTTGAGGTCGACCTTGGTCGCCGCGATCACGCGCAGGTCGAGCGGTCGCGACTCGTTCGAGCCGAGCCGCTCGACGACGCGCTCCTCCAGAACCCGCAGCAGCCGGACCTGCGAGTCCAGCGGCATGCTCTCGATCTCGTCCAGGAACAGCGTTCCTCCGCTGGCGTGCTCGAACTTGCCGATACGCGATTTGGTCGCGCCGGTGAAGGCGCCCGCCTCGTGGCCGAAGAGCTCGCTCTCGATGATCGTCTCCGGCAGGGCGCCGCAGTTGATCGCAACGAAGGGGGCCTTGGCCCGCTCGCTGAGCTGATGGATCAGCCGCGCGCAAAGCCCCTTGCCGCTACCGGTCTCGCCCTCCACCAGCACGTCGACCTCGGCCGCGGCCAGCGCCTCGATACGGCCGCGCAGGCGTTCGGCCTCGGGGCTGCGGCCCAGCAGGTGCGCCTCCAGGGGGCCGGCATCGTCCAAGGCGCGCTGCAGGGCCCGGTTCTGCAGCAAGAGTTGCCGCCGCTCCATGGCCCGGCCGACCACGCCGATCAGCAGATCCGGGGCAAAGGGCTTCTCGATGAAGTCGTAGGCCCCGGCGCGCATCGCTTCCACCGCCATCGGAATGTCGCCGTGGCCGGTGATCAGCACCACCGAGAGGTCGGGATCGATTTCCGTCGCCTGGCGCAAGAGATCCAGGCCGTCGGATCCCGGCATCTTGATGTCCGTGACCAGGACCAGGGCCTGGTCACGGGCTAGATGGGCGACCACGCCTTCTGCCCGGGCGAAGCAGCGCACCTCGTAGCCGGCCAGTTCCAGCGACTGCTTGCAGGCGTTGCGCAGGTGTCCGTCGTCGTCGACCAGCAGGACGCGACCCGTGTTCCGCTCTTCGCTCACCGGGCCGCCTCCCTGCGCGCCGTCGCCGGGGCTTCGCCATGCGCCGCCGCCGCGGAGGCCTCCGAGTGTTCGGCCTTGGGCAGAGTAAGGGTAAAGCAGGCGCCGCCCTCGGGCCGGTTGTTCGCAATCAGCGAGCCGCCGAGGTCGCGCAGGATATTGTAGGAGATCGACAGGCCGAGCCCCAGCCCCTGGCCCGGATCTTTGGTCGTGTAGAAGGGGTCGAAGACGTGCTCCAGGGCGTCGTCGGTGATCCCCGGTCCGTTATCGATCACCTGCAGCGCCACCTGGTCACCCTGGGGCTCGGCGACGAAGCGCAGGCAAGGCGCCTGGGTTTTGGCCATGGCGTCCAGCGCATTGCCAACCAAGTTGACCAGGGTCTGCTGCAGACGCACCGGGTCGGCCAGGACCCCTGCGCCTTCGGATGGCACTTCGATCTCGATGCGCTCGCCGTCGATGCGGGAGTCCATCAGCGCCAGGGCGTCGTCCACAGCGGCCCGCAAGCAGACCGCCTCGATCTTATGGCTCGGCTTGCGGGCGAAGGTCTTCAGCCGACGGATGATCTCCGCCATGCGGGCGGTGATCCCGGAGATCTGGGTCAGGTTGGCCTCGACATCGGGCAGGCGGTCGCGGTCCAGCAGGACCTTGGCGTTGTCGGCGTAGGTGCGGATCGCGCCCAGGGGCTGGTTGAGCTCGTGGCCGATGCCGGCGGAGAGTTGACCCAGGGCCGCCATCTTGGCCGCCTGCACCAGCTCGGCCTGGGCCTCGCGCAGTTCGCGCTCGGTCTTCTGGCGCTCCGTGACCTCGGCGCGCAGGTCGGCATTGACGCTCTGCAGCGCCCGGGTGCGCTCAGCAACCTTGCCTTCCAGCTCTGCCTTGTGCCGCTGGTCGGTCTCGAAGCGCTCACGGATCGCCTGACGGCGCTGCAGCCAGATCCAGGTCAGGCCGAGGACGATCAGGAAACCGAAGGCGGCCAGAACCACGGCCTGCGTGACCGCGCCGTGAACCTGGCTGACCGGGGACAGCGACCAGACCGTCAGTCCGATTGTCTCCAAGGGGAAGGACTGCAGCAGGAAGCCTTGGTAATCGGCCGAGGCGGAGCGCGTATCTTCCATCAACTCGACCCGCTCCGCCGCGGCACCGAAAGCCTGGCGCTCGGTCATCGGCAGTGGCGTGAGGGAGGCGCCGGTGTATTGCTGCTGGGACTGGATTCGGTTCAACTCAACTTCGCTCAGCGGCGCCAGGGTCCGGTACCGCCAGTCATCGCGGCTGCTCATCAGGATGACGCCGACGGAGTCCGTGACGATCACCCGGTCCAGGGTGCCGGGCCAGGCCGCCTCCAGGGGCTCGAGCAGGACCTTGACCGTGATCGCGCCAAGGATTCCGCCGTCGGCCTCGCGGACCGGATAGGCGAAGTAGTAACCGCGCTTGCCGGAGGCCGTGCCCAGAGCGACGTAGCGGCCGAGCCGGCCCTGAATCGCCTCCTGGAAATAGGGGCGATAGCTGTAGTTGAGGCCGACAAAGGGCGTCGGCCCATTCCAGTTGGAGGCGGCGAGAGTCAGGCCATCGCGGTCGAGCAGGTAGGTGTCGGCGGTGCCGGCGATCGCATTGACCTCTTCCAGGGCGCGGTTGACTTGGTCCTGGCGTTTCGAGTCGTCGGGACTGCGCAGGAGCTGGATGAGCGCCGGATCGCGTGACAGCAGGCGGGGCAGGGCCTCGTACTTGCCGACCGCCTCCTGCAGGCCGGTGGCATAGAGCGCCAGGGTCGAGTCGGCCTGGTCGGCCACCCGGCGCAGGGCCACGCGCTCGGTCCAGACCGCGGTCTGCCAAAGCAGCAGCGGCAGCAGAACCACCGCCGCGATCGCCAGCACCGCGGTGTGCTTCTTCGGCTTCAACAAGGGGCCTCCACCGTCCCGTCGGGCAGGTTTCACCTGCGCTTTTCGGCCTGACTTCGGCCTATGGCCTGAAGACTAGCACAGGCGGTCGGGTGGGGGCAGGGCGCGGCGTCAGGCCGGATCGTCCGGAATCCGCGACAGGCCCAGGAAGGCGGGTTCTGGATGGAGGACGATCCAGGTCGGGATGGTCGAAAGGTAGGATCGGAACCGGCCCTTGGCCTCGAAGCGCTCGCGGAAGGCGGAAGCGGCGAGGTGGGCGGCGATCTGCGGCGCGATGCCCCCTGCAACGTAGACCCCGCCCTGGGCGCCCCAGGTCAGGGCCAGATTGCCGGCGAAGCCGCCCAGCATGGCGCAAAACATGTCGAGCGCGGCCCGGCTGGCGGCGCAGCCGCCCGAGGTGGCGGCGGCCGTGATCTCGGACGCGCCGCGGGGCGGCGCGCTCAGCCCTTCGATCTCAGCCAAGGTCTCGTAGAGCCTGACCAGGCCGTCGCCGGACAACAGGCGCTCCGCGGAGACGTGGCCCAGATGAGCGCGCAGGCGCTGCAGGACCTGGGCCTCGCGGTCGTCGGCGGCCGGAAGGGTCGCGTGGCCGCCTTCCCCCGTAATCACCTGCGGGCCGATAGTGGCCGGCAGGAAGGCGGCGACCCCGAGGCCGGTTCCGGCGCCGAGCACGACCTTGGGCCGGCCGGGCTTGCCGTTGCCCGGGCCGATTTGCCGCAGCTGATCGGCCTCAAGATGTGGCAGAGCCCAGGCAACGGCGGCGAAATCGTTGACCAGGAGCACGCGGTCGAAGCCGAACTGCGCTTCGAGCTGGCGTTCCTCGAGCCGCCACGGACTGTTGGTCAGGGCGATAGCGCCGTCCTCGACCGGACCGGCGCAGGCTAAGACCGCCCGGCGCGGGTGCGCATCGGCATGCGACTGCAGGACCTCGTCCAGCGCCGCCTGAACCGTCGGATGCTCGGTGACCCGCAGGTTTGCGACCATCTCGATCTTGCCGTTCCGGGCCAGGGCGAAGCGGGCATTGGTGCCGCCGATGTCGCCCAGAAGGACGGAGTCTTGCGTCATCGCCTCAGGCTGCGGCGGCCGCGCAGGGGGCTGCGTCCAGGTTGGTCATGAAGGAGTCGCGCCAGGCCGCCAGGTCGTAGCGGCTGAGCCGCTTGAACATCGTCTCCCAGCGCTCGCACCGCTCGGCCAGGGGCATGGACAGGGCCCGCGCCAGGGAATCGCCTACCCCTTCGATGTCGTAGGGGTTGACGATGATCGCGCCGTCGAGTTCGCGTGCGGCCCCGGCGAAGCGGGACAGGACCAGGACGCCGGGGTTCTCGCCGTCTTGCGCCGCGACGAACTCCTTGGCGACGAGATTCATGCCGTCGCGCAGAGGGGTGACCAGACCGACGTCGCTGGCCCGCAGGAAGCCCATCAGGGTCTGGCGCTTGAAACCCCGGTTGAGGTACCGCACGGGCGACCAGTCGAACTCGGCGAAGTTGCCGTTGATGTGGCCGGCGATCGACTCGACCTCCCGACGCATCTGCTGGTAGTCGGCGAGGTCGCCGCGCGACGGAGGCGCGATCTGCAGGAGGGTCACCTGGCCCCGGTAGGCCGGGTGGCTGGCCAGGAGGTGCTGATAGGCCTCCAAGCGCTCCGGCAGGCCCTTGGTGTAGTCGAGCCGGTCGACCCCGGTGATCAGCTGCCGGCCGCCTAGGCTGTCCTTGAGCCGCCGGGTCTGCTGGCTGTGCTCGGCCTTGCGGGCCAGCTTGGCGACCTCCGCGGTGTCGATGCTGATCGGGAAGGCCTTGGCCATGGTGCTCCGGCCGAAGGCCCTGATCCTGCCGCCTGAGAGGACCTCGCCGCCGGCCTCCTCGCGGATGTACTGCTCGAAGGCGTAGAGGTCTGTTTGGGTCTGAAAGCCGATGAGATCATAGGCGCAGAGATCCCGGACCAGGGCCTCGTGGTTCGGCAGGGTCAGCAGCAGCTCCATCGGCGGCCAGGGAATATGCAGAAAGAAGCCCAGCTTCTGCCGGCTGCCCGCCTGCCGCAAATAGGCGCCCAAGGGAATGAAGTGGTAGTCGTGCACCCAGATCACGTCGCCGTCCTTCAGCAGCGGCAGAAGTCGGCTCGCGAACATGGCGTTGACCCGGTGGTAGCCCGCCATGTCGCGGCGGCTGAAGTCGGTCAGGTCGAGGCGGTAGTGGAACAGCGGCCAGAGCACCGAGTTGGCGAAGCCGGTGTAGTACTCGTCGTAGTCCCGCTGGGTCAGGTCGAGAGTGGCATAGGAGACCCGTCCGGTCTCGATCACCTTGGCCTCGTTGGCATCGTGAGGCACGGTGTGACCGCTCCACCCGAACCAGACGCCGCCCCGATCCTTCATCGCGCCCTGCATGGCAACGGCCAAACCGCCCTCCGCGCCGGTGCCGCCGCGGCGTACCGGGGCCACTCGGTTCGAGACGACAACCAGCCGGTTCAAAAGGCTTCCTCCCAGGGCTTCGAGAGTCGCATGGCGCAGTGTATCAGACCAACCATCGAATAGGTCTGCGGGAAATTTCCCCAAAGTTCTTTCGTCGCCGGATCGATGTCCTCGGACAGCAAGCCAACCGGGTTGCGCGCTTCTAGCATCTTCTCGAACAGGGCCCGCGCCTCATCCTCGCGGCCGAGCGCGGCCAGCGCCTCGATGAACCAGAAGCTGCAGACGTTGAAGGCGGTGGTCGGTACCCCGAAGTCGTCGGATTCCGCATAGCGGAAGATGTGATCGCCTCGGCGCAGGACCTTCTCGATTTGCTCCACCGTCTTGACGTAGCGCGTGTCATCCACCGCGAGGAACCCGAGCTGCGGCAGGAGCAGCAGGACCGCGTCCACCGCGTCGCCGTCGAAGGTCGACACGAAGCTCTGCAGCTTCGAGTTCCAGGCGCGCTTCAGGACCTCCTTGCGAATTGCCTCCGCAGTCTTGGACCAGTAGGCGGCGCGATCCTCGATAGTCAGGTGCTTTGCGATCTTGCTCAGCCGGTCGCAGGCCGCCCAGCACATCACGCTCGAATAGGTATGCACCGCCTCCCGACCTCGATACTCCCAAAGCCCGGCATCGGGCTGGTTCCATCGCTTGGCGGCCTGCTCGCCAAGCCGCTCCAGACGACGGAACAGAGTGATGTCGCCCGGATGCTCCAGCCTGCGGTCGAAGAAGGCCTGGGCGGAAGACAGCACGACGGCGCCGTAACCGTCGTTCTGCACCTGCTTGTAGGCATCGTTGCCCAGGCGCACCGGTCCCATGCCGCGGTAGCCTGCCAGGCTGTTCACCTCGACCTCGTCCAGGCGCTTTTCCAAGGTGATTCCGAAGACCGGCTGCAGATAGCCGTCTTCAGAGGCCGCGACGATGTTGGTGATGTAGCTGAGGTACTCCTCCATGGTCCGCGTCGCCCCGAGCGCGTTCAAGGCGTGCACCACGAAGTAGGAGTCGCGCAGCCAGCAGAAGCGGTAGTCCCAGTTACGCTCGCTGTCGGCGGCCTCCGGGATCGAGGTCGTCGGAGCCGCGACGATCGCGCCGGTTTCCTCGAAGCTGCAGAGCTTCAGCGTGATTGCGGCGCGAATGACGGCGTCCTGCCACTCGAAGGGCAGGGACAAGCTGCGCGACCAGTTTCGCCAGTAGTCGTCGGTCTTCTCGAGGAACTCGCGGGAGGTCTCGGCCACCGGTGCGGTGAAGCTCTCGTCGGGCCCCAGCAGGAGCGATATCGGCCGCTCGAGCACGAAGGCGACCTCGTCCCAGACGTAAGTCACGGGTCCATCCGTCGTCAGCCTGAGCGTCAGGTCCGGCATGACGTAGCGGACATGATTCGATCCCCTGGTCTGCTCCGGCTTGCCGTCGCCATAGCCGAAGGCCGGCCGAATCCGGATGCGAACTCTCGGGGTGCCGGCCAGGGGCGTCACCTGGCGGATCAGCATGCCCGGGCGGAACATCCGCCCGAATTGATGGAAGCGCGGGGCGAAGTCGGTGATCTGGACCACGCCGCCCTGTCGGTCCTTGAGCCGGGTTTCGACCACGGCCGAATTGCTCCGATAGCTCTGCTCGTTCTCGGCGAGGTCGAGCAGCTCAATCTCGAAGAAGCCCTTGTCGCCATCCTGGTGATCGTTGAGGAGGGCGCAGAAGCGCGGGTCGCTGTCGAAGCGCGGCAGGCAGCTCCAGACGATCTTGCCGCGCGCGTCGATGAGGGCGCTGACGTTGCCGTTGCCGATGATCGAGAGATCCAGAGAGCTCAAGGCGTCGGTCCTTTGTTTCAA